>JAURHZ010000199.1 GCA_030833025.1 Armatimonadota bacterium | reverse complement strand
GAGGGCGATTCCTGGAGGTTCATCCATGATGACGAGGTGGACTTGATCCGCAAGGGAGTGTAGAAATGCCATCAGCTCGCAAAGCTGCTCCCGCGTTTCCCAAGCCGAGAAGAGGACGCGGAAAGGACCGTTTTCTGCATCCTTGCGCGAGAACCAAAGAAAGTGGGAAATGCCGCCATCCGGACGGTCACGATACCCAAACCCGACACCGTTCGTGCATTCCTGCATGTCGGCGAGTGTTCGCTTTGCACTCTCAAAACAAACGCCTCCGTGTCGGAGCCAACGCCGGGAACGGGCCGCGTGGATATCATCCACATCCTTTTCCGAAAAACGGAGCGGTGCGCGGTGAGTTGCATTAACCCGAATGTCCCGTGGGTCAAAGCGCATCAAGCGCATGATGTCAAGTGAGCCATAGCCAAGGCGATCATAAAACCCTTGATCGAAGATGCCTAGGGCCGAAACAATCGCTCCATTGGCTGCACCTGCCGCCATCGCATGGGCAAGCGTTCTTGCCGCAACCCCACCACGACGGGCTTGCAGACCGGTTGTTACCCCCGTGACGGCTTGCAGTGGGATAGCAGTATCCTGGTAGCGGATTGTTGCTGCAGCTGTGTGGACTACGGATTGAACGGACTCGTCTCTGATGCCAACCCAGCTCGGTCCAAGCTTGAAGAATGTGTCTAGTAATTCGCACTCATCGACCTTGTCCGACCAACCACAGTCATGCCAAACAAGCTGCGCTCCCGCTTTGTGCAGAGCATCCTCATAAACCGCAACTGCAAAGTCATCCGTCATCCGTTACCTACCTGCAAAACCAATGGTCTGTGTAATCTAAATACTCACGGGAGATAGTGCCAGTTTCCTTCGGAGATGACATTAACATCGCCATTTACAACCTGGATAGCCGTTTCGTCATCGATGACATAGCAAGGCATCCCCATGCCAGCAGCCCATTTTTCTGCGTTTACCAGCGTGTTATGTGGGAGGTCTGGACAGTCGAGATGTGGGTAAATCCCAAAGTCAACAAGTCCCAAGGTGGTGTCGCTTTGCTGCGCATCGGGGCCCAGTGTGGGGTCCTTCCAGCCCACAAAGTCACCGCCAATACGCGGTGCCATCACCATACTCCCGGCACTGAGTCCAACCCAAACGGTGTCTTGTAAATCTGGAAGCAAATCCATCATCCCGGATGCTTGCATCCAGTGGCTTAGGTATCCAGCATCCCCGCCAGCCACCAAAAGGACATCCGCGTTCCGGACCGTTGGCATCCACAAATTCTTGGGCAAACTTGGCAGCGCCGTAAGCTCAAGGACGCCAACGGATTGCCAGCCAAGCTCGGCCATCGGAGTACGCGGCTCATTTCCACAGATGAAATCCCAGACCTTTGTCCCGGGACCAACCCACGGATGACCGTACATCGCCGTCGGAATACACAGCGCATTGGCTTCGTGGATGGGTTTGCCAAGTAGACCCACAAGGGCCGCACGGATGCTCTCGTTCTTGATGCCAGCGGATGTAAGTAGGAGCTTCATGGGACGCTTCTAGCCCTTTACAGCACCTGCGGTGATGCCCTTTGTTAGGTGTCGCTGAAGGAGTAAGTAAACGACTAGCGTCGGGACCATCGTGATGACAAGGCCGGCGAACATCAGCCCAAAATCACTCTTGTACTGCGCCTGCATCGAAATACTCGCTAGACCCAGCGGAAGTGTCTTCAGCTTATTGTCCGCAAGGAACACGATACCGAAGAGGTATTCATTCCAGAGCCCGAGGAAGTTGAAGATGGCTACCGTGATGAGACCGGGCTTTGCAAGCGGCAGCATCACACTGAAGAATGTCCTCGCTTCGCTCGCGCCATCTATCATCGCCGCTTCGCGAACACCGCCAGGCAGTGTCCCAAAGAACGATGTCAGCGTAAAAATGGTGAACGGAAGACTCGCCGCAATGTAGATGAGGATGATGCCTTCATGCGAATTGTGGAGAGATACCGTCAGGTTTCCCAGCTGTAGCATTCGCGCAATAGGCGCAAAGCTGCGTGTCAGGACATCCGACCAGTCCGCGTATTGAAAGAACAACGGGATGAGAATCAGCTGCATCGGGATGAGCAAGCCCGCCACAAACGCGTTGTAAATGACACTTCGGCCGCGGAACTCAAAGCGGGACAGACAATAAGCCGCCATGCTTCCAAGGAGCAAAATCATCGCGAGGCTGATGCTCACAACCTTCAGCGAATTCCAGAAATAGGCACTAAATCCCGAGCCAACCCAGGCTTTGCTGTAATTCTCCGCGATTACGGCAAAGGTCTTCGCTCCGGGATGCGCCAGTGCATCTGGGATACCAAATGGGCTGCGCGTCACTTCCTTCGTACTTTTCAGACTTGTCGCAAGCACCCAGAACATCGGGAGCACAACACCAAGCATCCAGAGCCCAAGGACCCCGGTACGCACCAGTGTGCCAAGCTTTTCTAGTAGCGTTCCGCGCATCCTAGTACTCCAGCCTTTCACGCTTAAGGAGGCGCATGCTGATACGTGTGATGACAAGCACGAGGACAAATAGCAGCACAGCAATCGCAGTACCGTAGCCCACGTTGTACTCTTCAAAGACCTTTGCGTACATCAGGGATGACATCGTATGTGTGGCGGGACTGGGCCGGCCGTTTTCCATCACCCACACGGCATCGAAGAACTTCAAGCCACCGACAATCAGGAAAATGATGCCCGTTGTCAGGACATCCCACATGAGTGGCAGCGTTATCCTAATGAATTGCAGCGTCGGCGATGCGCCATCGAGGTGAGCGGCTTCGTAGTAATCGGCCGGGATGTTTTCCATCGCTGCGAGAAAGAGCACGAGGTAAAAGCCTGTCGCGCTCCAAACCATCATCGGGACGATTGACTGTAGCAACCTTGCGGACTCGAGGAATGGGATTTTCTCAAGGTGGAGTGCTTGCCGGATGTTATTGATCGGGCCCATTTCCGTCGTCGAGTAGAGCAGGACCCAAAGCAGTGCTACGGCGACGCTTGCGATGACATTTGGGAAGAAGAATGTCACGCGGAAAAGCGTAGAGCCGGCGACTTTGAGATGAATCATCCAGGCGAAGAAGAGGGCAAGCGTCAGGATGATGCTCCCGGGGACCACCGTCAGATAAATATTGTGGCTGATCGCGGTTACGAAGTCGCTGCCGCTCTTGAAGAGGTTGACAAAGTTGTCGATACCAATCCAGACGGGCGTTGACAGGCCATCCCAGCGGGTAAAGCTGTACATCAGCGCATTGATCGCTGGCCAGACCACGAAGAGGCCGTAGAGCAACGCAGATGGCAATATTCCAATCCACAAGAAGCGCTTGGTGTCCCGGCTGAGGTGTTGTGGGCTCATAGTGCTGGTACTCCGCGGGCGGGTGGTTTGTAGATGTTCGGGTTGTTACGGACGGCTTCCGCGCCAGCTTCGAGGCGGTCGGCAAACTGCTGCCCGGTGATGGCTCCGCGTAGCAGATCGGCCTGCGCCTGCTGCACGAGGGTGCGGTGCCACTCGATATACAAGGTGCTGAGGCGGTCGCTGTACATCCGGGTTGAGCCCTCGATGGCATCCACGGCGCTCTGCAATGCGCTCGAAATCTTAATGCCAACTTGGCAGTCAATAACGGGAGTCAGGGAATCGTTACGCTTTACGTAATCGCGTGCGGGCTCGATGCTAAGGAGAAATTTCAGGAAGTCAGCCGCGATTTCGGGGTGTTTGCCATCTTTGAAAATGAAGAATGACTCGCCACCACCGGAGTAAATCGCCTTTGGGTCGCCCGAGCCGCCAGTCACCATTGGTACAGGAAAACATCCCATTTCAAAGTCATCCGGGAGTGCCTTTTCCATTTCCTTCTTGAGCCAAAGCCCGCAAAAGACCATCCCGGCGCGGCCATTCGCCCACTCCATTTGCGACTCGGTATGCGTCATCGCGAGGGCGCCCTTTTGGAAATACTTGACGGCCAGCTCTTGCATCAGGTCGGCGGCTTTGACAAAGGATGGATCCAGAAAAGCCCCTTTGGTGAAGTCTTCGATGCCATACCATTTTTCAAAAGTAACCAGGCGCTGGTAGCAGCTCAGAATCGTCGACCAGGCGTATTGGGGGTACTTGCCTTGGAAGGCGAGCGGGGCGATACCCGCAGCGAGCATCTTTTCGCATAGTGCTGTCAGCTCATCCCACGTCGATGGAGCATCCCAGCCATGTTCACGGAAAAGCTTTTTAGAGTACCAGCAGGCCCAGACGCCTAAGTTGCTTGGTAGCGCGTAGGTCTTGTCCTCATAGACATAGTCAGCCAGAACGCCTGCGCGCAGCGTTTCCTTCCACGTCTTCCCTTTGGCGCCGTAGGCTGGGGATGCCAGCGCATCGTCCATCGGGTAGAGGCGCCCTGCGGTGATCAGCTTCCAGACAGGGAGGGTACAACTCGCGAGATCTGGTGGGTTCCGGCGGAGGACGCGCGGCTTGATTTTTTCATCCACACGCGGGTCACCCCAGAGGTTGACTTTGACCCCGGGATGCAGCTGCTCGTACTGACGTGCCATATCCTTGTGCCAGTCAATTCCGAATCCACCT
>JAURHZ010000198.1 GCA_030833025.1 Armatimonadota bacterium | reverse complement strand
CATCGGTGTGCCAGTTGGTGCCACAAAGACGACGCTATCGAGGAATGCATCATCCACAGGGCCTTGGACACCGTGGTGCTTTGTCAGTTCTCCACGCTTCGGGGTGATGTGTGGCATCGATGTCCATTTTCCGTTGCGCAGTGCATAGACGGCATTCGGAGAAACCGTTTGGCCATCGATGGTAACGCGCTTTGGCTCTTGCTCGAGCGTAAGGGAGAAGCTCTCGACACCCTTGGTCTTGATATCAACCCGATCACCACTTGCCGAGCGTGTGGCATCGACGAGGGACTCCGCGTAGTGCTCCCGAAGCTGATGCACGGTTACCCAGTAGTGGGTGTTGTAGCGAAGTGTCCATGTCGTAAAACGAACACGTTCCGGGTTACGATTTCGTCCTTTGGCAGCAGCACTTGTGACAAACGTTTCGATTACAGGCTTGCTGTCTTTGTGGTACCAGTGTCCGGTATCGGGTCCGGTAACACGTGGGAGGTCAAGCCCGACAGATTTCATCGCCTTTTCCATCGCATCCGCAGCCTGCTTCTGTCCATCCTTGTCGCCGTTGTAAGCGATGGTCGGGAGGTTGGAGAGGTTGGTTGGCCAGTCTGTGGCGTCGTACCACTTCCAGAGCTGGACTTGCCATTTCGGGAATGTGGCTCCGTTGGAATACGAGCGCTGGAACTCAGGTGTCTCGCTGAATCCGGCTCCAGGCGCAGCGGCGGCCCATTTGTCTGCATGATGTACCGCGAAGTGCCACGTCGCCCCACCGCCCATCGAGAACCCGCGTACGGTGATGCGATCATCATCGATACGGTAGCGCCGCTGGACATCTGCCATCGCTTCGAGCGTATCCGTTTCACCAGCAACGTGGTTTGCGTTGCAGAAGCGTCCATACGGATGAAGAACAAAGACATTATCGGGAGCGAAATCTCCGAGTGACTTCCGACGTCCATCCAGGAAGGAGAGCTCCGTCAGTTGCTCGCCGCGGCCGTGGAACCAGATATCCAGACGGTAGCGTGCGCGGCCGCGCTGTGACCAGGATACTGGAATCACAAGACCATATGGCTGGACAGAGCCATCAATACGGCTGACATACCCTCGTACAACCAGTCCTGTCGCATCGTTCCAAGGCGTCAATCCGCGCTCAAGAGCATCCGCACGCTTTGACCCTTCATCGATAAGCTCATAAGCTGCTGCCAGCTCACGCTGGTTGTAGACGGTGTTCTCCGTTACTGCCCAGAGGACTGCTTTCGCATAAATCGCGACATCCGGCCAAAAAGGACTCTTGGCTTTTAGGACATCCACGCGCTTTTGGAGGGCCCCTGCGGCCGATAGCAGGCGCTGCTGATCAGCAGCGGGAATCTCCATCCCCGTCGGCGGTATTACTTTGCCTTCAGGCGGAAGGGGGTGCTGCATTGCACTGCCGTAAATCATGCGTCCTGGCATCGTCTAAATATCCTCTTCATCAGTGTCGGATGCATCCACACATCCATCATCTGCAGAACCTTTCACCACCTCTGGCGGTGCATCCTGCAAGCGGGCAACAATACGGCGGTCCAATGCCGCAACAGAAACCGCAACGGCCCCTAGGAACATCCCTGTAGCGCTCGACACAAACTGCACAATCCGGACATGGCGGAGGCTACTCCGATATCGCACTGCGGCACCGGTTCCGATGACAATGAGGGAAAGGCAGCAGGCAATCGCGAGACGTGGCCCTCCCCGCATTTTTGTCACGATCCGTAGGATGCGGTCCATCACGATGACAGCCATAAAACCGATTAGGATATGAGCCACGCGGCGAAGTGCATCATTGAGCTGATACATACTGACGCCATAGTCATTGATCGGCTGGTACTGCGGCGCAAGGCCATTTAACACCCAAAAGGTGCCAAGCCATGTCGACCGGTATGAGCCTGCATTCGATGCCGTCCACGCCACAAGCGCCAGTAAAAGAAGCAACGGAATACTGGCGTAGAAAATGCGTAGTGTCCGCTTCACTGCATATCCCCACTGCGTTGTAATTGTTTCACGTGGAACATTTCCAACGCATGCGAAACAGCATCCAGAAGCACATCCTGAAACGCTGGCTCTTGCATATTCTCGAGCCAATGGATTTCCGCATCCTCGGTAGGGTGACTGTAATACCGCTTTCGGATGCCGTGGCAGGTAAACCCAAAACGGGCATAGATACGCTTGGCTGGAGTGTTTCCAACGCGCACTTCAAGGGTTGCTCTCGCGGAGCCGAAAGGTGACGCGCTGCAGAATTTCAACAGATATGCCGTTAGCAGGAGACCTAGTCCACATCCTGCATACTCCGTCAATAACGAAATATTGTCGATAAATGCCTCTGATGGGTATTCATCCGCAGCAGGGGTGATGTTCGCAGACGCGCAACCAACGAGTGTGTCATTCACAAAAACACCGCAACAGCAGCTGTTTTGCCCAGAAATCATGGACTCAAATGCACTGACACTGGTGGATGGATGGAAGCGTGTTGCTTCGATGTCCGCGGCTTTAGCTGCTTCAGCGAAATGAAGGGGCCGGCACGCTACTGTCACGCCCGGATGTCGAAACACCCAAACCCCTTCGGCAACCAGTTTATGAAGCTGGCTGACATCAAACACATCAACGCCTTTGGGTTGGCTCAAATGCATCCTTGCCCGCACGCACGGCATCCGGGATGTCAATCGGATACGTTCCCGTGAAACACGCAAGACAGAAATTCTCGTTTGAGAGTGACATCGCCTTACTCAAGCCATCCGTGCTGAGATAGCCAAGGGATGTCGCACCAATGTGCTGGCGAATCTGCTCAACCGTTGCATGGCTTGCGATGAGCTGATCCTGGGATGCCATGTCGATTCCGTAGAAACATGGATGTGCAACTGCAGGGCTCGAAATACGAACGTGCACTTCCTTTGCACCAGCATCCAACAACAACCGCACAATCTTGCCAGTCGTCGTCCCACGGACGATGGAGTCATCCACCATCACCACACGCTTGCCCACAAGAGCCTCACGGATTGGCGTCAGCTTCATCCGGACACCCATCTCACGCATCCGCTGATTCGGCTGAATAAATGTACGCTGGATGTAGCGGTTCTTTACCATCCCCTCACCAAACGGGATGCCACTCGCCTCCGCAAATCCCAGAGCCGCAGGTGTTCCACTGTCAGGGACGCCAATCACGAGGTCGGCTTCGACTGGATGCTCACCAAAGAGCTCGGCACCCATTCGGCGACGAGCTGCGTGCAAACTCTGACCAAACATTTCCGAGTCAGGGCGCGCAAAATAAATCGTCTCAAACATACAAAGCGCATGACGCTGCATGTCGACAGCCTTCACAGACTTCCAGCCATCCGCGCCAATCACAATCATTTCACCCGGAGTGACATCACGGACAAATGCCGCACCCACCGTGTTGATAGCGCAGGTCTCGGATGCGAGTACCCAGTGCGTCTGCCCGAGGCGACCAAGACAAAGCGGGCGAACACCGTATGCATCACGGACACCAATAACGGTGTCATGCGACATGATCACAAGTGAGAAGGCACCCTCAAGCTGCGTGACTGCCGTACGTACGGCTTCAACAATGCCAAGGTGCATGTTCTCACTGATGAGATGGGCGATCACTTCGGAATCATTGGTGGATTCGAAGACAACGCCGCGCTCGATGAGAGCAGTGCGCAGGGCTTCTGTATTGATCAAGTTGCCATTGTGCGCAACCGCCACATACTCGCCATTGGCGAGGCAGCACATGATTGGCTGGGCGTTGCGCAAAACCGATGAGCCAGTGGTGCTGTAGCGGGTGTGCCCGACGGCAGCAAAACCCTTTAGAGATTGCAGGATGTCTTCAGAGAAGACCTGGGTGACCAGACCCATTTCTTTGTGGACATGGATGTGGTTGCCATCCGTTACGGCAATACCCGCAGACTCCTGCCCCCGATGCTGGAGAGCAAAAAGACCAAAATAGGATAGCCTAGCTACATCCTCTCCTGGTGCGTACACCCCAAATACGCCGCATTCATCATTAATGCGGTCATCTGCTCGCGGATCATCAGAAAACATTAGGGGCTCCACACTCTGGATGCTGTCACTCACGGGGTCAAGTGTATCGCCGCATCCACCGACTTTCGACCCTAACATCAGGCTCCAATGGTATACTGCATCGGTTTTTTCAGCGGGAGCAGAAGTTAAATATGCCATCAATGCGACAAGTCCGCGCCCGAATTCGGGTCGCCAAAAATATCCAACAGATTACAAAGGCCATGAAAATGGTCGCAGCCGCGCGCCTCAAGCGTGCACAGGATCGTGTGCAATCCGCACGTCCTTACGCTGAGCAAATGCGCACCGTAATGGGCTCACTTGCCAACGCCGCTGGCTCAACCGTTGCCCATCCTCTCCTTGAACAACGCACTTCCGTCAAGCGAATCGGCATCCTTGCCATCACCGCTGACCGTGGACTGTGCGGCTCCTACGCAACGAACATCCTCAAGAAAACAGCAGAAGTTATCCGGACCTGCGGACCAGATGGCTCAACGCCCGCACAGGAAGACATCCGCGGTATCGTCATCGGACGCAAGGGACAAGCCTACTTCCGC
>JAURHZ010000197.1 GCA_030833025.1 Armatimonadota bacterium | reverse complement strand
AAGCATCGAGCGTGTCATACCGATGGTCGAGCGTGTCGGGGGAGGAGATGCCTTTGCCGGTGCATTTCTTGCTGAATGGATGCATGGAAAGGACATGGAGCGATGCCTAAACTTCGGGGCTGCAGCACTGGCACTCAAACACGGTACCCGAGGAGATTTCTGTACCTTTAGGCGAAGTGATGTCGATCAACTAGTGTTTGCGAATTCAACATCTGGTGTTGTCCGGTAGAATGATAACTAATATAGTTGACGCACCAGAGTGGGGAATGTATATCTATGACGAACAGAAAATGGGTGTCCGATACCGTCTCCGCGTCAGGTTTGATTGCAATCGTCCGCTCAAAATCGCCTGAGTTTTGCTTCGAAGCGGTGAGTGCAGTCGGATCCGGCGGCTGTCACGTGGTTGAGGCTACATTGACGACGCCAGGTGCATTGGAACTGGTAACCAGGGTACGCGAAGAGCTGCCTCACATCACGATGGGAATCGGGAGTGTCCTATCTGTGGATCACGTGCGTGCGGCGGTGCGCGCTGGCGCACGATTTGTCGTGACGCCGATTCTCAGCACGGATGTCATCAAAGCCTGTAACGATGCAGACCTGCCGATTGTTTGCGGTGCGTATACGCCAACGGAAGCGCAGACTGCACACGAGGCCGGTGCGGATTTTGTAAAGCTATTTCCGGCAGACACGCTAGGGGCAAAATATATAAAAGCGCTCCTTGCGCCACTACCACACCTGAGAATTATCCCCACAGGCGGCGTTGATCTGACGACCATCCCTGAGTTATTCAGAGCAGGATGTGTTGCCGTTGCCGCTGGAAGCAATCTTGTAAGTGAATCACTGCTAGCCAGTCGGGATGCGAATGCTATTTGCGAGCGGACTAGGTTGTTTGTTGATGCCATCGCACAGGCTCGGACCGCATAGTGGTTGATGCCCCAATCGCTGGAGTTCGGACCTACCGCCTTGCTGCAAGGCTTTGGGAGCCCATCGGCACGCCACATGGGAAAACATACCGACGGGAGTCGCTACTCGTAGCGGTCGACACCGCGGATGGACGGACGGGCTGGGGCGAATGTGGCGGATTTCCAGAAGCGGCTGAAGCGCTGATAAAAGAGCGTCTGGCTCCAATACTGTTTGGTCAATGTGCGCTCAACCATGAGCGACTATGGCAAGCGATGTGGCTCGCGGCGCAGCCGCACGGCCGGCGTGGTGCGATGATGGGGGCCATCAGTGGTCTTGACATGGCTATCTGGGATCTCAGGGCACGTACTCTTGGGATACGTGCCGGTGATTTGTTTGGGGGAATCCACCGAGAGAAACTGCCTTGTGCGGCGATTGGTTTGTACTCGATCGATGGACCTGAAGTTGAGCGCATACCCCGACTGGTAGATGAAGCTCGGGCTCTGGTGGATAATGGTTACCGCGCGATTGCCGTACAAATTGGACGAAACCTTACACAAGATAAGGCATTGATTGCTGGACTGAGAGCCGCGTTGCCTGAAACGGCATTCACTGCAGAAGCACATGGTGCTTATGATCTCCCGGAAGCAATCGCGATTGGTCGCCTCCTCGAAGAAAATCGCTTCTCCGTATTCGAAGACCCAGTGCCTGCGGATATGCCAGACTTATATACGCATCTGGCAGCTGCCGTTAGAATGCCGCTCGCGGCAGGAAGACTTCTCCAGACCAGGACCGAGTTTGAAAACCTACTGCGCACTCGCTGTGTCCATGTCGCCCATGTTCATCTTGCGTGGTGTGGAGGACCTACAGAAGCGCTCCGCATTCGCGCATTGGCATCCGCACATGGAATCAATGTCTCGCCAATTGCCACAGGGAACGCTGTTGGGGTTGCGGCCGCAATGCATTTCTTGGCTACAGATATTCGCCAACCTGGACGTACCGAGGCCCCACCCCCACTCTTACGCCGGGATGGACTTCGTGATCCTCTAAGGGATCATTTGGCGGGTGGGATACTACGCCTAGAGGATGGCCTGATGACGATTCCCAAGGGCGCTGGCTGGGGAATCGAGCCGGATCTAGAAGCAATCGAACGTCACATCGTGACAACACAAAAGCTGACTCCGTCTACAATCCTTCCATAATCACGGCATCTATAGAGTGAGCTACGCAGCAGTGGATAAGCACGTCGCTTTGTGGTTGTCCTTTGGTCTGCTGGTTCAGCTAACTACATTGCGATATCACCCTGACTTTGCTTTAACTTCGACATTGCAACAGCCTTCATCTACAATGATGTTATGAACACGATGCAGCGGATACACGATGTGCAGAACAGGATTCTCAATGATGCGAAAGCCATGGACAGGCTTGTCATCCTGTGCGACCGCTACGGGCATCGCCTGAGCGGTTCTGACTCCCTTGAACGTGCACTCGATTGGCTAGAACGTACGCTGCGTCAAGATGCTTTCGATGTCGTAACGCGTCAGCCTGTCATGGTTCCAAGGTGGGTACGGGGAAAGGAATCCCTCGAGCTAATCAGTCCAAGATTGTCCGCTCTGTCCATACTTGGCCTCGGCGGGAGTATTGGAACCGGCAAGAGGGGGCTTACAGCGCCTGTCGTGCCCGTACGTGACTTTTCAGACCTAGCTGCAAAGGCTGATCTTGTCCGTGGCAAGATTGTTTTGTTTAATGTGCCATTCACCACCTACGGAGCCACGGTTCAGTACCGGTCTAAGGGCGCCGTTGCTGCGGCAAAAGTTGGCGCACTTGGAGCCATCGTTCGTAGCGTAGGTCCTACATCACTAAGCACCCCGCATACAGGAGCGATGTCCTACGAGGATGGCATAGCTAAAATTCCGAACTGCGCTGTTTCCATTGAGGGGGCTGAGTTACTTCAACGCCTCTATGATGCCGGTGATAAGCCCGTCGTGCGCCTAAAAATGGATGCACATTTCCGACCAGATAGGCGCTCATCGAATATTTGGGCTGATATTCGCGGTAGCCAGTATCCCGATGAAATCGTGGTCCTCGGTGGGCATATTGATAGCTGGGATGTCGGTCAAGGTGCAAACGATGATGCTGGTGGCTGTTGCGCTGCGTGGCATGCCCTAATGCACCTAAAGAGTGGTGGGTGGCGTCCGCGACGGACTGTCCGCGTTGCATTTTGGGTCAACGAGGAAAACGGTACGCGAGGGGGCATTGAATACGCTGCAAGAGTCAAAGCATCCCGGGAGCGACATCGCCTCCTCGTCGAATCCGATAGCGGTGTCGCAAATCCGCTGGCTGTCGGAATTACAGCTGCTAGCGATAGTACTTTTCAAAAAATACAAGCTGAGCTAAAACCACTCTTGACTGATCCGCTTGGAATTGCTGTCACGAGCGGCGGTGGTGGGGCCGATATTGGACCAACAGGGGCCCTCGGGTATCCGACCGCCGGTCTGAATACCGATACCTCTGGCTACTGGAATGTCCATCACACAAATGCCGATACCATTGACAAAATAAACTTGGTGGACTACAAACGATGCTCTGCAGCTCTTGCTACCATTGCCATCTGGGCCAGTGAGTCAGACATATCCATTTAGTGGTCAGAATATGGTAGTATCCGCCGGCATGAACCGACCCCTTAACATTTTGCTCTCCAACGATGACGGTGTGCATGCGCCAGGAATTCTGGCGATGCGCCGGGCGCTAGCTGCCGCCGGACACACAGTAACTGTCTGTGCACCAGATCGTCCGCGGTCGGCAACAGGGCACTCCATCACCTTGCATAAGCCTCTTCGTTTGAAGGAAGTCGCTTTACACGATGGCTCACCAGCTTTTGCCTGTAGTGGGATGCCTGCGGATTGTGTCCTCATGGGAGTGACACAGCTGATGCAAAATCAACGCTTTGACTGCGTTGTTAGTGGCATCAATCATGGGCCAAATCTGGGGTGGGACACCACGTACTCTGGAACCGTGGCTGCGGCTATGGAAGGCGTTGTAAACGGTTTTCAAGCGGTTGCCGTATCGATGGCATCGTTCGATCCTGCACCGCATTGGGATACTGCTGGTGAATTTGTTGCGAATGTAATCGTTCCACAGCTTGTGGATAGCCCTCTTTCGCCGGGCTGTCTCCTCAACGTAAATGTGCCAAACCTTCCTGCGTCTGAGGTGACTGTTGAGATCACCCGGCAGGGTGAGCGGCACTATGAAGACAAACACGAAGCTCGGGTTGACCCGCATGGGTCTGCATACTTCTGGATTGGTGGCAAGCCAGTTGACGCAGATCCCATCCCTGGCACCGATGTGTATGCCGTCAAGAATAACCGCATTTCAGTAACACCGCTGCACTTAGACCTTACGCGGTACGATGCGCTCAGCCAGCTCCGTGAGTGGAAAATCAACTAGCAGCTGGATGGGATCTTTTGAAGCCGGCTGCGTTTAGGCCAGTATCACACGTCCAATAGGATTCGATGACTGTCTCTGCGTACGACGCAAAATACGGATGCTTTTCCCAGCTTCCATCACTTACACTTTGCGCTAATGACTGCAGGTCATCGAGTTCGTTATGGTGATAGGCGATGTAAATTTCTCGCAATCGCTTTTGTACACAATACGACGATGCCCCTTCCGCAACAGAGCAAGCGGGGACTACGACATCGGCG
>JAURHZ010000196.1 GCA_030833025.1 Armatimonadota bacterium | reverse complement strand
GGCATGTGGTGCTGTCGCTGGAACACGGAAGACATCGGCAAATGTATCCCAGAACAGCTCCATGTCATGTGAGAGGTCAAAGACCATCACGCCTTGCGTCGTGGCACATGCGGCCTGAAGGACCTTTCGCAGATCGTTTTTGTCGCGTCCTTTAAACTTGTCAAGTGAGATTCCAGCGTAGACCAGTGATTGGTCATTCACCGCACGGTTGGAAAACTGCCCAGCTGCTTCAACAGACTCTCCTACAGAGATGCCTTGCTCAGCGGCATCCCGCATCGATGCGACGGGATAATAGCATCCAGTAATAATCAAATCGACAAGGTTTGCCCAACCTGTACGGCGGAAGGAATCCGTGTGAAAACGCAGTCCGACTTGGAGGTCATCCGCTGCCCAGTTACCACCAACTTCAGGGTAGTCCGGGTACCAAGAGCCAACATAGGTTCCAACTTGCATTGATGGACGCTCAGTCTTGACCGTTTTGACGGTCTCAGCAAGCCAGTTACGTAGCGTCATCGCTCTGAAGGTCAGCCACGCATCGTAGAGGGGGCCAGGAATCACTCGCCGCTGAAGCGTCGGCCATGCAACCTCCCACCGGAAGATATCTCGGGGCCAGTCAACAGACTTTTGCATCCACTTTTCAAACTCAACCCGAGTGGTGTCAGACATGTCTGCATTGATACTTGCAAACCGCAAGCGGTCATCAAAGAGGATTCCGTCGACATCATAGTTATGCGCAACTTCGATGAGGAGGTTACGTAGGCGGTGTCGGACCGCTGGGTACAACGGATTCATCATCAACGGTATTTGACGGTCGGTACGCTTCCCCATTGAGACAAACGCAGGACGAACCAACATTTCCACAACGACGTTTGGTTTTAGTTTTTCCTCGACAAAGAGGCCAGCTGCGGAGCTAAAGCCAACGATGAGGTTAGAGCCTGGTGGAAGTTGGAGAACAGCCGGATTGAAATTCGCCGCCTTGAACTGCGCCAAAACCCTATAACTACTATCAACAACAGCAATGACAGCACCATCTGCAAGTTTTGGGAGCTTACTCGCATCCGCGTAAAGAGCTAAATCATCTAGCTGGCGTGGCGGCTGATTCACCCGGTCACTTAGGAGATAGGCAGATTCTTCTTCGCCATCCACACGAATACGGAGCTCAGGCTCACAGAGAACTGTCTGCCAATCAGGTCGCTTCGCACCCGGTCCCCTCTCAGGAAAGTGCGAATGGCCTTCGGAAAAGGCATTCATGCTGACAAAAAGCGAAAGCTTGTTTTCACGTGCCTTGGTGAGCATCACCGCGAGTGGGTCAAACTCCTTTGGCAGCGTCCGCCCCTTCCACTCGGTCATTTTGGGAGCGATTTGGGACGGATAGAGCACTTCACCAACAATGGGTTTGATGTCAAGCACAATCGTATTGAAACCGGTTTCTCGAATCTTCTTTACGAGTTGATCGATTTTTTCAACCGTGTTGATACGCTCCAAGTTCGCGGTTGCATCAATCCACAGCACACGTCCCTGCAGCCCATCAGCGCGTGTCAGACGCTGCGCGATTCCATAGCCATTTCTCGCTTCATCAAAAGATGGAGCAACAACATGTGGGAACGGCACATACGGATTTGGCTGCAATGGCGGCATCACATCAAGGAGCGACTGGGCAAATGCGCCAGCCGCCAGCGATACGCCGATGCCAAGTGCGGCCACGATGCGGTTTGTGAACATCCGCCTAGAAGATTTGTTATGCACCGTAAATGGCACCGTATTTCGTTGTCAAGTAGGCAATATATGGCTCAGCGCTAAACGGCGCGTTGCATGCCCGCTCAACCAGTTCCATCGGGAGGTAGCGGCGGCCAGGGTGATGGACGTTTGTGCGCATCCAGCCAAGTAGCTGGGTGTAGTCAGCATTTTCGATGTCTGTTGCAAGGCCTGGAGTCTGCGCAAGCGCAGCATCGTAGAGCTGGGCAGCGAGTACCGTACCAACCGAGTAGGTCGGGAAGTAGCCGATCAGGCCTGCGGACCAGTGGACATCTTGAAGGCAGCCTTGCGCATTCGATGGCACATCAATTCCTAGATATTCCTTGACCTTTGCATTCCAGGCATCCGGGAGGTCTTTCACGGCCAAGGTTCCTTCGACCAGCTGCTTTTCGAGCTCAAAGCGCATCAGGACGTGAAGGTTGTAGGTAACTTCATCGGCTTCGACACGAATCAGCGATGGCTGAACCTTATTGATTGCTTTGTAGAACTGTGCTAGCGAGACATCATCGAGGACGCCCGGGAATGCCGCTTGTAACTCAGGGTAGAACTTGTTCCAGAACGCCTGTGAGCGTCCGACCGTGTTTTCCCAGAGGCGCGACTGTGATTCGTGGAAGCCGAGGGACACAGCGGATCCGAGAGGCGTTCCATCATCCTCGGGGAGGAAGCCCTGCTCGTACATACCGTGACCCGCCTCGTGCATCGTGCCCATTAGCGCGCACGGCAACCAGTTCTCCTCGACACGTGTGGTGATACGTACATCGGTGCGGTCAAGCCCCGTACAGAATGGATGAACGGCTTTGTCTTGCCGGCCATGGTTGAAATCAAAGCCAAGGTATCGAACGACCTTTTCACCGAAGGCAATCTGTTGTGCTTCCGGGAAGACCCGACGAAGGACGGAGTCATCGATCTCTGGCGTCGCTCTTACCTTCGCGAGGATAGATGCAATGGCGGGTTTGATGGAATCAAACACTTTGGCTGCATCGGATGATTTCAGACCTGGCTCGTAGCGATCAAGGAGAGCATCGTAAGGGGTTTCCTCGTAGCCAAGGCAGTCAGCCTGTCGACGAACTAGGTCAAGCAGCTTTTGGAGGGTTGGTGCAAAGGTCTTGAAGTCATCGTTTTTGCGCGCATCCACCCAGATCTCGTGTGCGAGCATCGATTCGCGCGTCAGTGCTTCCACCAGGTCGGTTGGGAGTTTTGTTTCCTGATCGTAGTCTCGGCGCATAACGCGGAGGATTTGCGCGTCCTTCGATGCTGCATCTGAGCCTGTGTTGTCCTGTTCCGCGGCTGCAAGGAGATCTCCTGTGGGTGTGGACGTGAACATTTCATGGGTGATGCGTGAGATGACAGCTGTTTGTGTGGCGCGGGCTGCTCCCCCGCCGTGTGGCATGTAGCATTGTTGATCCCAGCCAAGGACGGCATTGGCTTGTCCGAGAAGACGAACATCATTGTAGCGAGCGAGTAGTTGTTCCAAATTCGACATACTGAAATACTCCATCATCAGGCGGAATCTGCCCTGCAAAGAATACCGCGTTGGTACGAGAAATCCTATCGGTTTCGGTTATGACCGAGTGCTGCCGAAAGTGCATCAGCGACAGTTTTGCAGCCACGCAGCCCCGGGGTCCGGATGTCATCCTGGTTTCCTGCGGGAACAATGGCATCGGTAAAGCCGAGGCGCTTCGCTTCAGAAATCCGCTTGCCGACTTGAGACACTGACCGTAACTCACCAGAGAGTCCGATTTCTCCCATCACGACCGAATGCGGGTCAACGACTTTGTCGGTAACGCTGCTCGCAACCGCGAGAGCCATCGCCATGTCAAGTGCAGGCTCATCCACCGCAACGCCGCCAGCGACGCTGACATAGACATCGGATGAACCGAGTTGAATACCAATGCGCTTTTCAAGGACGGCAAGAACGACGGCGAGGCGATCCCGATCAACGCCATTTGCCACACGGCGGGGGGTGGCCATCGGGGATGGCGATACCAGCGCCTGAACTTCAACCAAGAGTGAGCGTGAGCCTTCGATTACGGGGCAAACAACGCTTCCGCTGGCAGATTCAGCGCGTTCGCTGAGCAGCAGCCCAGATGGATTATCAACACCCTCAAGGCCCGACTCGCGCATTTCAAAAATGCCCAGCTCATCGGTGGAGCCGAAGCGGTTTTTGACAGCTCTTAGTATTCTATGGTGGCTATGTCGATCGCCCTCAAATGCTAACACCGTGTCCACCATGTGCTCAAGCACCCGAGGACCTGCGATAGCTCCATCCTTTGTCACATGCCCGACGATAAAGACCGGTACGTGCAGCTCACGGGCAATCTGAGCAATCCCGCTAGTCGCAGCCCGTACTTGTGAAACCGTACCGGGAGCGGATTCCACCGTGGATGACTGCATCGTCTGAATCGAATCGATGATGACAGCTACAGGTTTTGTGGCCCTAATATCTGATGCGACCGCAGCGACATCAGTTTCACTTGCGAGGAGAAGATTGTCATGCTCGGCATTGAGGCGAGTCGCACGCAGCTTGATCTGGTGGACACTCTCCTCCCCACTTACGTAGAGAACAGTTCCTTCAGTGGATGCAAGATTTCCGGCAACGCGCGTCAGGAGAGTTGACTTCCCTACGCCAGGGTCGCCACCGATGAGCATCAGGGCACCCGGGACAATTCCCCCACCCAACACACGGTCAAACTCACCTACACCGGTCGATATCCGTTTGCCAGCTGTTGCGGCGATTTGGGTGATGGGAGCAGGTCTCGATGCTGATGTTCCCATCAGGGTTCGTGTTGCCGTCTCCTTTACCGAGACCTGCTTTTCTTCTTCAAACGTATTCCAGCCACCGCAGTCATTACA
>JAURHZ010000195.1 GCA_030833025.1 Armatimonadota bacterium | reverse complement strand
ACAAAGAAAAACCGCCCGGTGGATGACCACTGAGCGGTTTACGATTACGTTTGCCTGCGAACTAGCGCCCTGAACGAATCTTTTCGAGCAGCTTCTTTGTGGCCTTGATGCCATCCGCTTCGCTCAGTTTGCTTCCTTCGTATTCGATTCCGACAAAGCCGGTGTAGCCAGCATCGCCAACAATCTTCATCATCCGGTAGTAATCCGTATGGATCTCATCACCCTTGTCATCAAAGTCGTGGCTCTTCGCGCTGACACCCTTTGCAAAGGCCATCATTTCGGTGACGCCAACGTAGCGGTCGTATTCTTGGTTGTTACCGAGGCGGAAATTGCCAAAGTCTGGAAGTGTACCGCAGCGCTTGTTGCCAACCTTCTTCATCACTTCGGTCAGCCACTTGCCATTCGATGACAGGCCACCATGGTTCTCGACGATGATATTGATCTTCATCTTTGAGCCATACTCGGTGAGGCGCGCAAGGCCATCGGCTGCGAGGTCGCGCTGTTGCTCCCAAGTTCCGGTGCTGTATGCATTGACACGGATGGAATGGCAACCAAGGAACTTTGCAGCATCCACCCACTTGTAGTGGTTTTCGACGGCTTGTTTACGCTTGGCTTCATCTGGGTTACCGAGCTCGCCTTCGCCATCACACATAATGAGGACATTGGTGAGACCGTAATCAGATGAACGCTTCTTAAGGTCGTTCAGGTAGGCCTTGTCGGTCGCCTTATCTTTCCAGAACTGGTTGACATACTCGAGGCCTTCGCAGCCGTACTCTTCACGGGCTACACGGGCGAAGTCAAGATTGTCCATCTTCTTTTCGAAGAGAGCTTTGTGCAGTGACCATTCGGCCAGCGAAATCTTAAATTTCTGTGCTGGCGCGGCCATCAGCTTAGGAGCAGCTGCAGCGCTTGCGGTGAGTGCAAGAGTTGATGTGATGAAACGGCGTCGATCCATTGGTGCATTCCTTTATTGGATGTTGTCTTGTAGTCAGTGTATAGCGAATTAGTTCTTAGGTTTCGGGGTTGGCCGGTTGAGTTTTCTGACGAAGGCGACGGCTTTATCAGGATGGTCACTAAACACGCCATCCACGCCGACTTCGACAAATGCTGCGCGAAGAAGGTCATCGAAGGAATCCGCATACGATTGGACCGCATCGAATCGGAAGGTATACGGATGAATCTGCAAACCAAGAGCTTTGGCATTCTTGGCGACATCGTTGATTTTTAGTTTGCCATCCACTTTGCCTTCAATCAGCTGATTAATCCACGGCCCGATGCCATCGGCGACCTTTGCGACTTCCGCAAGGCCCGCGGGCATCAGTAGCTTTTCGTAGTCCGTTGAGCTTTCTTTGTCTGCATTTTCAGTCGTCAACTGGATGAGGCGTCCCTTCCAGCCAAGCTCGGTACGGATGCGCTTGGTTTCGGCAAAGTCAAAGCACTGGAGGAAACATTTGTCGGCCTTGGTTTTGTAGCCATATTTCCACAGGACTTCGAGGACAGCCTTACTGATATCGCGGCCTTCCGTGCGATGCCATTCTGGATATTTGACTTCAGGATAGATACCGATGTTCTTGCCTGTGCTCTTGTTGAGGCCTTGGACTAGCTCAATCTCTTCTGCCAGAGTCGGGATGGTAAAGCCTGGGACACCGAGGGGGAAGCGTTTGGGGTAGACAGCTTTGCCAGTCGCCGGATCGAATCGCTCCGAAACAGCTAGAGTTTTGAGCTCGGCAAGTGTAAAGTCGATGGCATAGTAGCGACCATCCTTTCGCTTACGGTCAGGAAACTTTTTAGCGACATCGGAGATGGTGTCGATATGCGTGTCGTGTACCACCACTGGGATGTTGTCCTTGGTGAGGACGCAGTCAGGTTCGATAAAGTCAACACCCATTTGATACGCCATCGCGACGCCCTGAAGCGTGTGCTCAGGCAGGTAACCGCTTGCACCGCGGTGTGCGATGACGATTTTGCGCTTCGGCGTTTGCGCATCACCCTGCTGTTGAACCGGTGTATGGGGGAGGAGTGCGGCTATTCCGATCGCTGCGAGGAGGAGATTCATAATGCGGTTGATTTCCCTTTCAAAGTCAATGCGCTGAAGAAGATGGTGAGGATGCAGCAGGCTGCCATCACGGAGAAGACACCATTCCAGCCAAATTTGTCGGCGATGGCGCCAACGCCTGTGCCGGCAATGGAGGAGCCGAAGACGTAGCCAAAGAACCCCGTAAAGCCTGCTGCGGTACCGGCTGCTTTCTTAGGAACGAGGTCAAGTGCATGAAGTCCGATAATCATGATTGGGCCGTAAATGAGGAATCCGATCGTGATCAGGGCGGTGATGTCGATCCAAAGCGGGCCCTTCGCGTTGAACCAATAGAGGAGAAGTCCTAGGAGGGATGCGCCCATAAAGAGCATCGTCGCCGGAGCGCGCTTGCTTTTAAAGACCTTGTCCGACATCCAGCCGCAGAGAATGGTTCCGGGGATGGCGGAGTATTCAAATGCCGCTGCAGCCCAGGCGGATTTATTGAACGCGAAACCTTTGGCATCTTTGAGATAGGTGGGAATCCAGTCGGCGATACCGTATCGAACGAAGTAGACAAAGGCATTTGCGATTGCGATGTACCAGAGGTACTTATTGCAGAGGACGTACTTTATTAGTATGTCACTTGTGGATAGCTCACGTTCGTGTTCGGCTGTGTAGCCATCGGGGATATCGTTACGGTGCACTTCGACAGGTGGAAGACCGCAGGATTGTGGTGTGTCTCTAATGAGGACGAGTGCCGCGATAGCGATAGCGATAGCAACGCCAGCATTTACGTAGAACTTAGCGCCCCAATCGTGGAAGATGGTTACGCCAACGAGCGCAATCTGCGGGGCGAGTCCACCACCGACATTGTGAGCCACATTCCAAAAGCTGACTGCGCGTCCACGTTCCTTTTGGCTAAACCAGTGTACGAGGGACTTTCCGCAGGGCGGCCAGCACATTCCCTGAACCCAGCCATTGAGGGCTTGGAGAATGATGAGTGGGAGGAGGCTTGTGTAGAGCGCTTTGTTTGTTCCACAGATGATTTGAATGATGGCGGAGAGGATAAGTCCAAAGAAGAGGAACCACCGCGGGTTTGAACGGTCGGAGACGGTTCCCATAAAGAACTTGGATGCACCGTATGTAAGGGAAAGCCAGGTCATCGGGAGTCCGAGATCCGCCTTTGTGTACTGCGGGTAGGCATCCATGATGTCTGGGATAGCCAGCGAGAAGTTCTTTCGAATCAGATAGGAAGCTGCGTAGCCTACAAAGATACCGGCGAAGACTTGGATTCGAAGGCGTTTGTAATCTGAGTCAACGTTCTCTGGCGGCACGGGAGAGACGTGTGGCGCGGACTTAAGAATTCCTATCATCGCGGTGTCTATTACGGAATTATGGGGCGCTTTCCTGCATCCGAGCGGATGTCAAAGCGGTGTCCGATGTACCGGATGTTGATTGTATTGCAGTAGTGTTCGAGGGTTGTAAACCACTCTGGAGCGGATGGTCGACGGTGGGGGCCGGCTTCGGGTGCTGCAAAGCAGATATCAATCCCTGATTTCGGGAGTGTTTCGATTGGCCCGAGGAGGGGTTCGCAGTTGACAAACGTGATGAACTCACTATTGAGATCAGCGAGGTACTCCGCTCGCCAGCTATAGGAATCAGACTCAACCGTTACACCGATACAAAGGTTTGTGTGCGATGGCAGATCTTTGAGCATCGAGTGCATCCGCTCAGGACGCTTTGTCAATATGAAGTAGACATGTTCCGGGCTCGCGTAGATGGCTTCGAGGACTGCGACTATCTGCGAATCCGTAAAGCTGTCATGGAAGAGGTCGCTCATGGCATCGACGAAAATCCGTCGGGGGTGTCGATATTTGCTTACATCCCCGATGCGCTTATCGTGAAAAGTAGGCAAAAAACCGTTGGCATATGCGGGAATCCCGCGGCGCTTCAAGAACAGTGATGTCGCCTCTGCATAGCAATTAGCGCACGCATCGGAGACTTTTGTGCATCCAGTAGTCGGATTCCAAGCTGTCCATTTAGCGTTGGATGTAAGAATTCGGTGGATGTCAGCCTGTCGCGAGGTCATATGTTAGCAACAACGGAAAACCGCGATGTTAAGTTCTCATGAAAATTGCCAAGGTTTTCCTTGCGTGTTGTTCTGTCAGGCTGTATTCTTCTCCTTGCGTCCGGTGCCCAAGTGCTCCGGAAGCGGATTGAAGCGTAGTCTTCGAGCAGTTTTTTACATACAAGATAGTGTGCATCCATTGTCAGAATCCACGTTCTTTGAGGATCAATGATGGTGGTTATGCCTAGTAACTTTTTAGCATATGTTTTGATTTTATCGAGCAGATGCGTTTGTTTTGTTTTCCAGGGCTGCTTTATGCAGTTTATGGACTCTTCTTTGGAGAGTTTGATCCTGGCTCAGGACGAACGCTTGCGGCGTGCCTAAGAAATGCAAGTCGAACGGGGACTTCGGTCCTAGTGGCGAACGGTCGCGTAACACGTAAGCAACCTGCCCTGAAGTGGGGGACAACATCCCGAAAGGGGTGCTAATACCGCATGTGGTCACGAGTCGGCATCGGCTTGTGTCTAAAGATTTATCGCTTCAGGATGGGCTTGCGGCCTATCAGG
>JAURHZ010000194.1 GCA_030833025.1 Armatimonadota bacterium | reverse complement strand
CTGCGAACTTGGTGTCCAGTGCCTTCTGCAGCGATGTCATTTCACTCTGCAGCTTTGGAATCTGTGCGATTTGCGCATCCGACCAGCCTGCGCCATTCCGCTCATCCATGACCTTGCGGCCTTGGTCGCTCTTGCTGAGGCGCTCGCCCATTTCGATGGCACTCTGGCGGCTGTCCATTTGCGCCTTTAGCGCCTTTGCACCAACCTTAGCATCCTTGTTCTTCTTTACGATTGCAGCAAGAATCTTGTCGGTTTCTGGGGAGTACGTCTGGCCAAGCGTGTTGACCGCTGCACTGATGGTCGGGGATCCTGCATACTTGTTCTCAAGCACTTTGCAGGCCTCGGTGTATGTTGCTTCGTAACCCTTTTGTGCACGGCTTGTCTGCATCGCCATGACAGCTCCACGAACCGCATCATCGGCGTTTGGATTCGCCTTTACATAGGCCAAAAACCGCGCCGCAAAGTCCTTTGCCGGACCATCGTTCATCGTGAAGGCAGGTAGCGGCGCCTTGGGATCCTTCTTGCGAATCTCTTCAACCTTCTTCATAAAGGCATCTGTATGAGCCTTCTGTGCGGCGTTCAGCTCCGTCATGATCGCTGCAACGGATGCATCCTGAAGACGATATGTGATCGCTGGCATCGTGTGCGCAGCAAAAAGGAACAAAGGCATGGTGACTTTCACCCCCGGGGGAATTGTTGGATGCACGATATCACGCCACGAAACATGGCCCCGGTTCTGCCCCCGCCTAGGAACCCGTGCTGGTATACGCCCGCACGCCCATTTTCCAAACAAGCGCTCCCAGACCAAAAAACAACCATCCAATCAGGGGTGCGGCAAGTGCCAAGAGATTGAACTCACCGGTAAGCAACACCTTTGCCGGAATCCAGTTGATGATCGCCAGCGGGAAGACATACGTAAACACAAATGTCAGCGGGCGACTTAGCTTATCGAGCGGCAGCTGGGCAGCCGTTTGGCCTCCGTAAACCACCGCATTTGCGACCTCGATGCCATCCACAGTCCAAAAGCATAGCGTCGCCTGCATCATCAGCAGTCCATAGAAAAGCGCAGCGCCACCCGAAATCACCGCAACCAAATACGCAATCGTCCCAAAATTGAAGACCACATGTGCCGCCGAGCATCCGTACAGGAATGCCACCATCCCAGCACCAATCATCCCGAAACGGCTGAACTCCGCAACGGACAGCTGAATCGCAACGGGAACCGGCCTTAGCAGCATCCGGTCAAAGTCGCCTTTCCGAATCACATGATGAAAGCGGTCAAAGCCACGACCAATCATCTCTGCGATGCCAAAGGCAATACGCACTAGGCCAAACAACATACTTGATGATGCAAAGTCCCACCCTGGAATCGAGCCAAAACGTGCGAAGAGTGCCCAAAGCGTTGCCCACTCGAGGAGCATCCCAAGCAGTGTCGCCGCTGCCCAGAGCACCGCATTGGATGCATCCGCCATTTGCGTCCGCAGGGCCGCCCTGGTGAACAGCCACCACATCTGGAAATTAAACTTCATCCGCCGGTCACCGTCAGGCGACGCAGCCCCCGCCCGAGAAGCATCCGTCCAGCCACGATGATAACCCCTGTCCACAAAAGCTGGTGTCCAAGTACAAATGGCAAGTCGCTCACCGGGCGTGTCCCAACCCAAAATGCGTATGGCTTATCTACCATCCCTGCGAAGGGCAGCCACTCGAACACAACACGGATATTGTCTGGCAGCAGGGCAAGTGGAACCAGCTGCCCACTGGTTGCCGCGGCGATTCCTGGCACCGCACGTGACAGGCCATCCCCCGCGACCGTCCAAAACTGCGTGAGGATCATCAGGACGATGAACGCGCTGATTAGAACCAATGCCCCGATAGTGGATAGTAGCCATGCGAGAAAACTCGGGATGTCTGGTGGGAGGTGCATCCCGGCAAACAGCGTCGCTACCACAATGACTGGCAAGCAGCGTAGCGCCGTCGGTGCTAGCTTGGATGCAAGCGTTCGGGCCATCCAGAGGCTATGTAAATCCACTGGTCGTAACAGCTCTGTTGCCACACTGCCATCCCGGATTTGCTCTCGCAGCTCGGCATCCGGGAAGACGCTGTAGGGCGTCATCGCGAAGAACGCCTGCCCCAGCCAAATGTAGGTGGTGACTTGGGGAAGGGTCATGGGTGCCTTGATGCCATTTGGGTAGAATGCTGCGAAAATGGCCACGAGCACCAGCCCGAACACGATTTGTGTGACGATTCCGGCGTAGGCGGCTGTTTGGTAGGCGAGCTGCCGCTTCATCCGCATTTGGAAGACCAGCCAGAGCAGGCGCACTACTTGGATTCCCCGCGGTGATGCTGATACATCCGGGCCACGACTTCATCGATGCTTTGGTCTGTGATTTCAACATCGTGGATGACCGCTTGTGCGGCGAACGCAGCGAGGAGGTCAGCGGCGGAGATTTGGGCAGGGTCGAAGGTGAAGGTTTGCTCGTTCCCGATAGCCTTTGCGAGGTGGGCTGCGGGGTGACTTGCCGGGCTATCGGTCGCGATACGAATAACTTTTGTGTTGCCAAATGCGCTCCTCAGATCACCGAGGGAGCCATTGAGCAAAATGCTTCCATTGCCAAAAACCAATACGCGATCTGCCACGGCCTCGATGTCCTGGAGGTCATGCGTGGTCAGAATTGTGGTGACATCCCCGGTTTGTTGTAGCCAGCGCAGCAGCTCACGCACCGCGAGTTTAGCTTCGGCATCGAGGCCGATTGTGGGTTCATCGAGGAAAAGGACATCCGGTTCGTGGAGGAGCGCCGCGGCAAGTTCACAGCGCATCCGCTGGCCAAGGCTTAGCTCGCGAACGCGTTGGTTTAGGGTTTCCCCGATACCAAGACGGTCGATGAGGAGCTTTTGTCTTACATCAAATCGATGTCCGGGAACTTGGTAGAGGGCACGCAGTAGTGCAAAGGTGTCGGACACGGGGAGGTCCCACCAGAGCTGTGTCCGCTGGCCGAAGACGACTCCGATATGCCGGACGTGCTCCTGACGTTGGGAAAACGGCTCACGGCCATTGACATTTACAGTGCCGGAATCCGGCTTCAAAATGCCGCAAAGAATCTTGACCAGCGTCGACTTACCCGCGCCATTTGGGCCGATACAGCCAACCAGTGCACCGCTCGGAATCTGAAATGTGACATCCCGAAGCGCATCAATCGTCGTCGTTTTCCGATTGAAAACTGTCCCCACGGTCTTCCGATAGCTGCGCGAGACAGCATCGATATTTATCCCGGTCTTGGTCGTTGACATTGCCACCTATGTTACGCCTCTTATTGAGCAGGTATCACACAGCGGTTCCGGTAATATGATGATTACCATGGTCGTAAACCCAGACAACATCTGCACCGAAACGCTTGAGGAAATCTTCCGTCAGGCTCACTTTGAGGTCACTGTGGATGCGGACAATGACCTGGTCATCAAGGACACCTATGCATGCTTTATTTCGAACTGCAAGGAAAGTGTTCGCATCGCGACCGCCTTTCAGTTTCGAAAAAAGTCCTCCAAAGCCGAGCGCATGGAGCTTGCAAATGTGATTAACGCGGATTGTGAAGCGATACGCGCCACGGTGATGGCAAAGCGCACGCTGATTGTCGACTGGTTTATCCCGATTCGCGGGGGCCTACCGGCAGCGAATCTGATTCAGGCTTTCCGTGCATTTAATGGTCGTACGCAAAATGCGTTGTTTACCTGCGACACAGATGACATCGTCGAATAACAATGTCTGAAACCATCCCGGATGTCATGGCGCCCCCCGGAATCGCCGCGTTCTTCCAAGGCTGGCAGCTCTACCAGAGCATCATCCAAAATAACGGCATGGAACACAGGGAAATCGGTGAAGCGCTCCGATGTGTTTTCGAAGCGCTTCCACATAGATTCTCGGTCCTGGACCTTGGTTGTGGCGACAGCTCGATGGCAATGAAGTCTCTCGAAGGCCTCAGCGTAAGCAGCTATACCGGTGTTGATTTGACGGCCCCAGCACTGGATATTGCCCGCGCAAACTTCCATGGCAGTTATTCAGCGACCTGGGTACATGCAAACATGGTTGATTACATCGCAAATGTGGATCAACCACTTGATGTCATCATGACATCGTTTGCGATGCACCACCTGCCGGCCGCGACGAAGCAAGCCTGGCTGGTCGATATTGCGAAACATCTGACGCCCACGGGGCAGCTGGTTCTCATCGATACGTGCTGCCCAGCTGGGCTGTCACGGGATGAAACGGTTCAAAGCTACTTAGACCTTATCGCCGACTGGCCACTCTCCGATGCCGATAAAGCATCGATTGCGGCACACATGTGGAGCAGCGATTATCCTGAAAGTGAAGCCTTTATGGAGGGTGCGCTTGCAGCTGCCGGGCTTACGCACAGGATGATTTACAAGCATACCCAGGGTTTACAAGTCGGCTATTTGTGCCAACCTACTGCCAGATAACGAACGCAGAACTGGTACAGATTGCATTAGCCATCCACTGGAAGTTGTTTCTTTACCACCGCGGGATTTCCAGCAACAAAGCAGTGGTCGGGCACATCGGATGCGACCACAGAGCCAGCTCCGACAACGACTCCTTTACCGATGGTGACCCCGGGTAGAACAATCGCGTTCATACAAATCCA
>JAURHZ010000193.1 GCA_030833025.1 Armatimonadota bacterium | reverse complement strand
TTGGGTTCTTCCTAACGGTCCCGGATTTTGATGCAATGCATTCGCATATGCAATCCTGTGATGTTTTTTTTGAGGGCACCCCGCGCTCAGAGCCGTACGGAAAAGTCATCGTCTTTCAGGATCTGTATGGGAATCGCTGGGACCTGCTTGGACTGGCGCCCAAGTCTGGCATCAACCATTAAGTCTGCTTAGGGTAAGGTGATGGTGTATGCGAGCGACTGATCTTAAACAAGAACGCATTGCCATTGTTGGCGGTGGCATCAACGGCATCATGACCGCGTGGGCTCTCTGTGACCGTGGGTATTCCATCGATGTCTACGACCGCGGTGACCTGATGAACGAGACGAGTGCTGCGAGTAGCCGGATGCTACACGGTGGTCTGCGCTACCTCGCAAAACTGCGTTTTCATATGGTCCGCGAGGCTCTTCTTGAGCGTAAGTGGTGGCGTGACAAGAACACCGGGATGGTCCGTGAGTTTCTCGCCCATATCCCCGTTCGTAAAGGCAATTTGCAGGAGCTGTTTATCTTTGGCGCCGGGGTGATGCTGTATTCCATCCTATCCCTTGGCTCCGGGTTTGCGCACAGCCGCTGGGTTCCGCTTAAGTCACTCCGAGAACGCTTCCCAGAGCTGGATACGAGCAACCTTATCGGGGCCTGGGGGTATACGGATGCCATCATGGATGACCGTGGCCTCGGGCTTTGGGCAGCCAATCAGCTACAGAATCGTGGGGCTAAGTTCTTTACGAATACGCCTGTGGCAGTGATGCGCTCCAACGGCATCACGCTGCAATCCGGCGAAGAGCGCCCCTACGATGTCGTTGTCAACGCAGCGGGTCCCTGGGCGGCTGACCTGATTTCTGCGAGCAATATCAAGTCAAAAAACAACATCGGCCTGATGCTGGTCCGCGGCTCGCACCTCATCATCAAGCGAAATCTGGAGCAGGCCGTCGTCCTCCCGCACATCGATGGCCGTATTCTCTTCCTCCTCCCATGGGCACCCGGCGAGGTAATTTTCGGCACCACCGAAGCGCGTCAGGAATCTCCAAATAGCGCAGAAATCAGCGCTGCTGAGCGTAGTGAACTAATCGATGCTTACAACCAGTGGTTTACAGACACGCTTGGCGAGGCGGATATCCTCAGTGAATATTCTGGGCTCCGGCCAATCGTCAAACAGGATGGTGGGACGAGCGGCGCGAGCCGCGAGGCGGTTATCGGGATGTCCGGTGGAGTCGTAACCATTTATGGTGGTAAGTGGACGACAAGCCGTCAGCTGGGCCGCAAAACCGCGGATGCCGTCGAGTACCTTATCAAGCGCTAAGCTACGCTTGCAGCTTCACGCTCATCTTTTGTCCTTGCCGAAGCGGGACCTTTACTTGGCTGAAGATGAGGCCATTTTCAGTGAGGACATCGGCCTTGCGTGTCCTTCCATTCACGGTCACTTCGGCGTGGCGCCCTGGGAAACGCGCAAGCCATGTAAAGGCCTTTGCACCCGATGTTAGCGTCACAGCACTGCTTGTCAGCCCGGTGTGGGAAACCGTAAATCGGGCATCCCCGATGCTAATATTCTCCACAGTAATATCGCCGACCGTCGCGGGTAGATGGCTCTGGGTAGTGAGCTGATTTTGTGGGGTATCCGGTATCACGCCAAGCAATCCACAAATCACATGTGAGATGACGGTGAACGAAATCTCGGGGTAGTCCCGCGCATTTGCGGGAGCTTTATGAATATGCTCCATCCATTTCCAAGCACTCTCGCGGTCTCCGCGGGCGAAGAAGACATCCGGGATGTACGACGTCGCTTCAATGTTGCTTGGCCGGGTTTTCGGGTCATCCATGCGGATGCTGATCATTTCCATCAGGCGGTCGAGGCGCGGACCGGCATCCACGATGCCTTTCATCGGCATAAACCAGGAGTTTTCCAGTCCCCAATCGGTTTGTGGCTTGCCGGCTTTGTCGTAGCCGCGAACGATTGATTCTGATCCTTGCTCGTGGCTCCAGACAGTATTGAAATGCTGACGGAGAGCGGCTGCGCGTTTTTGCTCAAGCGTCGCGGCGGCACGTTCGCCGCGGGCTTTCAAGATGTTTGCGAACGCCACGTGCGCCCGGTATTGGCAAGCGATTCCATCCCCAGCTTCCACCAATGGATTGTCTGAATGCACCTCGTTGTATGTGGCCGAGCCTTTGAAAATGTCGCCGGTGCCCGTCCCTTCGGCGATGCCATTTGGCCGTCGATTGTCATGGAGCTTGATGAAATCTGACATCGCCTTTCGGCAATAATTGACCAGAGTTTCATCTGTAATGTAGCGTCTATCTCCCGTCCAAAGGTACTGCTGCCAGCACTGCTCAACGAGCTCAAAGACGGCTGGGACCTCGCGGACGAAGGAGTCATCACTGTCCCAGTCCAGCTTGAATGGGCTGCCATCGAAGTTGATGGCCCACAACGGAAACCACTTACGCCCTGCGGTGGATGTAGCCGCAAACCGCTGCAGCATCGTGAAGTTCTCGGTTTTCAGCCCGAGCAGCTGTGCCCCGGCTGCCTGATGGCAAAAGTCACGCGAATAGTAAGCGCTTCGAAAGGTGTAGCCGGCCCAGTAGCTTGGATCATATGCTTTTCCTGGAACGCCAGCACTGCGTTCGTGGCGATCAATCGGACCAGATTTACCGGTTTGCACATAGGAAATAGCCTTGTCCACCGCCCATGCAAACGTCTGGTTTAACCCGGCATGTGATGACTTTAGAACTGGAGTGTTTTGTAACATTGCCATTAGTACTGCACCCTTAGTTCACTGAGTTTCTGCTCGAATTTGACATTGAGCACCACGCGGTCTTTTTCTGCATCAAAGCTCCATTGCTCATTTGAGAGTGCCTTACCGTCTAGGGTTACTCCCGAAGGTTTTCGCGGGATTCCGCCAAGCAGCACCCCACAGGATGCGCCAGTTTTGTAGCTGAGACGTGAGATAAGGCTGTCTTCAGAGACATTTAGGAACACGATTTCTGCGACACTCGAGATATTTACGCCACGCTGGCGCTGTGTCTGGATCGTGAGTTCCCGTCCTTGTGTGCGGAAGGCGTGGAGCCACAGATTCTCGGGGATGATAAACGCCGGCTTTGGTGTTAGCAGATTCTCGATGCTGTCTGGGTACAAACCCGTATTGGGCCCGGATGTTAGCCAAGTCCGCTCCGCAGCAACGACCAGCAGCTTTGCAATGGCATCCAGTTCCTGAGGTTTCAACGCATCGGTTGCTGGAGTAAAGCGTTTCGCACCACGCAGCTGCTCAGCCAAATCCTGCAAGTGCCACGCGAGGACAAGCCCTTGCCACGGAACCGGGCGGCCAATCCATGAATGCTGGAAGAACGTGGTGCCAAAGGTGGGAATACAGCTTCCAAGGCGAGCGGGGCGGTTGCTGTCGGGTGTGCAGTAGATGAATGGAATTGATGTCGCTGCCCAGTACTGTCCGCATTCCAGCCACTGCCGGTCATTGGTTGCCCGGAACGCTTCCACGCTTGCCGCGACATTCCAGGCGGCGGCTAGCATATCTGGCTCATAAATGGGCACTTCCCACAAACTGGCACCACGTGGAATTTGATAGTTGCGAATACGATCCAGGGCCGCAAGTCCAGCATCCCGGCTACGCATATCACCCGTGACCCGTGCGTGACGAAGGAGCATCCACGTGGAGTGGCTAAACGTCCCCGATGTCTCATCTCCACTGAGGCCAAGCGCATCCTGGGGGCCATCCGGTTGCTGGAGACGGAAACCACCATCCGGTTCCTGACGCCGCCGTAGTGCGGACATTTCCAAGTCAATCGCTGGTAATGCGCGGGCAAGCTCACCGGTGATAAATGGCAGCTCCCAGCGTCCGATATGGCTAGGACCCCGTAGGGCCTGCACCTCCGGAGCTAACTTTTCAAGTGCTTTCTTGCCTGTCTCACTACTGGCGGCATTGCCATTCCAGAGGCTGTCCCAAAGGAGGAGCGCAACGGATGACGGAATTACCTCTGGTGCGGCATCCGCGGTGAAGCGAAGCTGTCCACTGACGGTATTTTGCATCCCTTTACGCGCTAGGGTGTGCCGCCCAGCTGTCGTAAATGTGCTTGGAGGGGCATTTCTGGGACCGTAGTGGCGGTACCAATCGATGCTTGCGGCAGTACTGCGACCGCTAGTACAGCGGACATCCACCCAGTCTCCAATATCGATTGCCGCAGCACTCAAAAGATGGTTCTCAGCACCATTTGCCGCGGGCGACTGAAAGGTAACCGTAGCTGTGCGCGGGTCTCTCCAGCAGAGCGAGACCGAGTAGTCATCCTCAGATGGCTTCGGGCCTCCGCCACCGAGAAGGCTGTCGGGAGATCCGATGGGTGGTTGCTGCCGGTCTGGGCGGATGGCATTTGGACCGAAAGTGATCGATGTCATCGGGATGGTGACCTGCATGTAATCCGGCCGGCTGCGGTCAGCAAGGGATTCTACAAACCCGCGTGTGCTGCCGGACATTTCGCTGCCGGTGAGGTATTCAAGGCCGGGGAGCAGGGCTTCGACTTTGGATGCACCATCCGCTCGGGGCTGCAGGGTATCGCCAGCATAGAGAGCCGGGAACCGTGCAGCTGCATTGGTTTTCGTTATGCGTATCGCGCCTTTGATGGGGCTTAGGCCCACGCGGACCCCGCTA
>JAURHZ010000192.1 GCA_030833025.1 Armatimonadota bacterium | reverse complement strand
CATTGGTCCTGTTGAGCGTAGAGCGCGAAGAAAGTCATCCCGGTTCAGTGTTGAGTCGCCTGCTAGGACAGCCCGCATCGTAGCGAGCAAATCATCCCGTTCCACTCCTTTGAGGAGATAGCCAGCAGCACCTCCGGAAAGTGCGCGAGCCACAAAAGTCGGATTTTCGTAGGTAGTCAGCAAGATGACAGGGAGCTTGGGAAACATCGCTTTGACTTGCGTAAGTGCTACTAAGCCATCCGTATTTTGCATACGGATGTCCATTAGGAGCAAGTCTGCATTATGCTCCTGGACGAGTGGAAGAGCATCTTGTCCATCCACACCCTCGGCGACTATAGTAAATTCCGTGCCTGACAAAAGGCTTCGAAGGCCACCACGCCAAATCGCATGATCATCAACGATAATTACCCGTACTTGGTTCATAGCTTTGCTCGCTTCTTCGTTAACTGCATCCACTTTGTAATCGCTATCCGGAGTTTCCTAAAGTCGTTGGAATACAGTCCGGAAACAATCGAATCCGGATGATCGTTCCGTTGCCTCGTTCAGATTCAATACGAAATGTGCCTCCGAACAGCTGTGTTCTTTCCCGCATACTCTGTAAACCGATATGCTCAAACGACTGGTTTACAGCATGCACATCAAATCCTGTTCCATTATCTAATATGGTCAGCTTTACAGAGCTACGGCCATTTTCGACAACCTGCTCGACGGAGCTGTCTACAGCCGTCGCTTTCGCATGTTTACGAATGTTGTTTAGGGCTTCCTGCACAAGTCGGTAGATTGACGCAGCAAGCATCGCGTGGAGGTCTTCATCATGTACATTCGTTGTGAAGTTGGTCCTGTCCCAACCTGCGCGTGCCTGCTCTTCATCGATCAGCTGGCCAATCGCGGCGACAAAGCCCAAGTCTTCGAGTTCCAAAACACGCATCCGCTTAATGAGGGTCCTACACTCAACTCCGGCATCGCGAAGATACTTGATTGCCAAATCTAGGTCGGAATCTGGTAGTGCCGCTGTGCGTGCCCTGTAGCTATCCAAGTGCGCCTGTGCAGCGAAGACCAGCTGTGTGAGCGAATCGTGGAGGTCAGCAGCAGTGGCCTTACGTTCTTCTTCCTGTGCGGTGATGAGGCGCTGAGAAAGCGCCTGTTGTCGGCGCAACATTTGGAGGTTGCGAATACCAACGCAGAGCTGCAAACGAAGCGCATCGATGAGGACTTCATCCTCCTCGGAGAATCCGCCAAGCTTGTCTGTTAAATAAAGGGATCCTAGGCAAATGCCTCCATGGCATAGAGGCACTCCGAGAAAGGATGTCATCGGTGGGTGATTCGGTGGAAACCCTACGCTTGATGGGTGTTCGCTGATGCTATCCAGTCTCAACGGACTTTGTCGGTGAATTAGTATTCCCAAAACTCCGATGCCCTTGGGTTTATCAGGTATGAGGCGCTTAGCGTCATCGGTCATCCCAGACACTACAAACTCATCTAGTGCAGTGCCATCGGCGTTTGCCACGCCGATGGCTGCATAGCGCGCGCCAACAATACGACACGCTGTGTCCGCTAGGTGCTCAAGTGCTTCCACTCCAGTGGAACTTGCCAAGATATCCGCTGCGGCACGGGTTGCAGCGGAGAACAGCTCCGCTGCGTTAACTCCTGATTTATCAATCAGACTCAAAACTGCTCCGGACGCAGCAGTGGGAAGAAGAGGACATCACGGATGGATGCAGCTCCCGTAAAGATCATCGCAACACGATCAATTCCCATTCCGAATCCACCCGTTGGAGGCATCCCGTAGGACAACGCACGCAGAAAGTCTTCATCCATAGGCTGCGCTTCCACATTACCGCTAGCCTTCTGCTCAACTTGGTTCAGGAAACGCTCACGCTGATCAACTGGGTCATTAATTTCTGAGAATGCATTTCCAATTTCCTGACGCAGGATATAACTCTCAAAACGCCTTGTGAGCGCTGGATTGCCAGGACTTTTGCGCGCAAGAGGGCTTGTTTCTAGCGGGAAGTCAGTAATAAATGTCGGCTGGATGAGCTTTGGCTGGGTGAACTGTTCGTGTATCTTTTCGATAATCCCACCGATTGTCGTCTCTTTCGTCGAATCAATTCCCACTGACTCCATCGCGGCCTTTGCCGATTCCAAGCTATCGAAGCTACTTGCTGGAATACCGGCATTTGCTTCGATACCTTCGAGCATCGGTAATCGCACCCATGGCTTTGAGAAGTCAATCTCGGTGCCATCATTGGTAACAAGAATGTCCGATCCGTACAGCACATTACATATGTGGCGGAACAGTCGCTCAACAAGGTCCATCATGCCATCGAGGTCGGTGTAGGCCTCATAAAGCTCCAAAAGTGAGAACTCTGGATTGTGGCGCGTACTGATGCCCTCGTTACGAAAGACACGTCCGATTTCGTAGACTTTGTCGATGCCACCGACGATAAGTCTCTTGAGGTGAAGTTCCAATGCGATACGCAGCGTGAGGTCGATGTCCAGTGCATTGTGGTGAGTCTTGAATGGGCGGGCATGTGCTCCGCCGGCTTCGAGGTGAAGCACCGGCGTTTCGACTTCCAGATAGCCATCGGTGTCAAGAAACTCGCGAATAGCACGCGTGATTCGCACCCTTTGAAGGAGGACGTTTCGGGCCTCTTGATTGACAAAGAGGTCACAGTAACGCATCCGGTAGCGCGTCTCAGCATCTTGGAGGTGTTCGGCACGCTTAATAACTCCATCGGGTGTGCGATATTCTTTCCCCAAAACAGCACCAGCATCTGCAAGCGCTTTGGCCAGCGGTGTTACGACATCCGCCTTGACAGCCAAATCGCCTTTCTTGGTGGCGAAGATGGTACCTTTGACGCCAACAAAGTCGCCGAGATCAAGGTTTGACTTCAAGATGTCAATCGTGGCCTCATCCAGGACTTCCTTGTCAAGATAAATCTGGCCACGGCCGGAACCATCCATGATGTCAAAGAAGTTTCCGCGTTGCGAGACAATTCGACCAGCAACGGAAACCTGATTGCCGATTTCATCGGATCCCGCCTGCCGTACCGCAGCGATTGCATGTGTTCTTTCGTAGCGCTCCGGTGCGAATGGGTCAAGGCCAGCAGCTGCGAGACGATCTCTTTTTTCCAAGCGTAATGGGTCAAGGTGCATAACAGGCCATTATACCGATGCGCACCGGGCGGGTGAGTGATTGAGGTAACATGATTGAAAATTACGCGGTTTCAAAGTGAGGTTCGGATGTCGCTCAGGTTAGGATTACCCAAAGGAAGTCTTCAGGACGCCACGTTTTCATTGTTCGCAAAGGCTGGCTGGAACATCCGGGTGGATTCTAGGTCCTACCAGCCCGTCGTGGATGATTCCTCTCTGAGCATCACCCTAATCCGGCCACAGGAATTACCGCGCTACCTAGAGGATGGCATAATCGATGCTGGTCTCACCGGAAAAGACTGGATTGAGGATTGCGGTGCGAATGTTCATGAGATTTGTGAGCTTGCATATTCAAAAGCAACCCGTAACCCGATTCGTGTCGTATTGGCTACGGGCCAAGACGATGGTGTGGAGTCCGTCAAAGACCTCGAAGGTAAACGTATAGCTACAGAGTATGTCCAACTAACTGAACGTTACTTGGCCAGCCATGGTGTGAATGCGAAAGTGGAATTTTCCTGGGGGGCATGCGAGGTGAAGGTTCCTGCACTTGCCGATGCCATCGTTGTGAACACAGAAACCGGTTCCAGTCTCCGTGCTCATAATTTGCGGATTGTTGACACACTTTTGACATCCACTACGCGTTTTGTTTGTAATCATGCGTCCTGGGCAGATGACGTCAAGCGGGACCAAATCGAGAATATGGCGATGCTGTTGACGGGGGCACTACGAGCAGGTGAGCTTGTTGGCCTGAAAATGAACGTTGCTGAATCGAATCTACAGCGAGTGGTTGATCAGCTCCCGGCCCTCCGAAAACCGACCGTTTCACCTCTTTACGGTGATTCTGGGTTTGCGCTAGAAATAATCGTCGAGGACAAGACTAGCCGTGATCTAATCCCTCGCTTGAAGCGTGCCGGCGCCGAGGGAATAGTGGAATACAGTCTTTCTAAGGTCATTCATTAGTGACTCATGGCCCCGAGCTGCTAAGCTTACTGATAGTGTTTGCTGGTGCTCACATCGGCGCAGCAGCAGCCCGGGTTGCCAAACTACCAAGTGTTGTCGGTGAATTGCTGGTCGGGGTGCTGCTTGGAGCATCCGGCCTTGGATGGCTTCATATAGGTCCTGTCCTCACCGCATTGTCTACCATCGGGGCAACATTCCTGCTGTTCACCGTAGGACTAGAATCACCGCTAAAACGCCTTCTAAGTGTTGGCAAACTCGGTGCAAAGGTCGCAGTGTTTGGGGTCATCGTCCCGTTTATCGCTGCCTATCTCCTTGTTCGCACTAATGGTGCACCCACGTCAAATCACCTGTACATTGCATGCTGCTTTATCGCAACATCTGCGGGGATTACCGCGAGGGTTCTTCACGATGAGGGGGCACTAGGGCTGCTTGAGTCGAAAGTTATCCTAGCGGCGGCGGTGATTGATGATGTTCTCGCGATGCTTATTCTCGTTGGTGTCAGTGCACTTGCGGCTGGTGGGGCTACTCCAACGGCACTCATACTGCCATTTGCGGA
>JAURHZ010000191.1 GCA_030833025.1 Armatimonadota bacterium | reverse complement strand
CCGAATCGCCCTGACCATACGGACTAACCGCCTGGCTCATCCTTGTATAAACAGCATCATCGGAGAGGAGTCCATTTACAGCGGTTGCGATCTTTGTTTTGTCCGTTCCTACGAGCACAGCATTACCCGTATGCACTCCCTCGGGGCGCTCGGTGGTCTCCCGCAGAATCACAACCGGTTTGCCAAGGCCGGGTGCTTCTTCCTGTGCTCCGCCGCTATCGGTCAGCACAAATGTAGAGCGGCGCATTAAGTGGATGAATGGGAAGTATTCCTGGGGTTCAGTAAGCAAAATCCTTGGATGCTCACCTAGAATAGGCACGACGGTCTCACGCACGACAGGGTTTTTATGCATCGGGAAGATAACACGGACATCATCATGCGTGGTAACCATGTCGAGAATGGCCTCGCAGATATGCTGCATCGGCTCTCCCCAGTTTTCACGCCGATGCGCGGTAACTAAAACCACACGACCCGGCTTGTCCACAAATGCCTGCACATCGGTATCTTCAAAGGCATAGTCCTGCGCAACCACCAAATGCAGGGCATCCACAACGGTATTACCAGTGACGCGAATCGTCTTTGGGTCGATGCCTTCGGCGAGGAGATTGGATGCACTTAGCTCAGTCGGAGCGCAGTGGAAATCCGTTAAGCGACCAGTTAGCCGGCGGTTCATTTCCTCTGGAAATGGGTTCCACTTATTGTCTGTACGCAGGCCAGCTTCGACGTGCAGGAACTTTGCTTTGGCATAGAAAGCTGCAAGACTTGCCACGAATGTCGTCGTCGTGTCACCCTGAGCAATCACAAGGTCTGGCCGTTCGGCTTCGAGAACGGGAACCAGTGCGCCGAGGGCCCGCGCAGTGAGATCGGTAAGCGTCTGGCGATCTGTCATCAGCTGCAAATCGTAGTCAGCAGTGACATCGAAGACGCGTAGAACCTGCTCCAGCATTTCTTTGTGCTGACCGGTGGAGATTCGGATGACGCGAATCTGGTCCGGATGCCGCTCGAGTTCCTTAATGACCGGTGCCATTTTCACAGCATCCGGGCGGGTCCCAAACACACAGGCAACCGAAACACGCTTCATAGTGCGACTCCTAAAACCGGACATGCGGCATATTGTGTCCGCGCAATGGCATAGTGAAAGTAAATTCGCTCACGCCCTTTGACAATTCGTAGCTCAGAATTCATCCGCTGCATTCCCAGCTTTTCCATTACGCGTTGGCTGCCAATATTATCGGCATCCGCGTACGCATCCACTACCAGTATTCCTGCGTTTTGAAATGCAGCATCGAGGAGTAACGCACCCGCTTCCGTTGCGTAGCCATGTCCCCACGATTCACGGCGAAAAACGTAGCCCAGCTCGCAGTTTCCTGGATGACCAGACTGCAGGCCCATCAGGTCAATCGCGCCGATCATCTCGCCGGATGATCGTTCTGTTACGGCATAGCCAAAGGACGTACCTTTGCGCCGGCGCTCCTGTTGCTGCTGTAAAAACATCCGAACCACCATCGCATCCACCGTCGGGTGCCATGGTAGGTAGGTCGTGACATCCGGGTCGGATGAGTAAGCGAGAACCGATGTAATATCGGCCGGCGTGATTGGACGCAGCGTGATTCGGTCTCCGCTAAGTGTCTCGGGGAGAACCTTTCGTTTCATCGGCCCCAGCGCCATGCAAGCAGAAGAGCAATCGCGCAGGTGCATGCCGTCAGCCCATAAATGGTCCAAACCGCCTGGCGGACCGAGAGGCCCTGCTTTCGCAAGCGGTGATGAATATGGCTTTGGTCCGCTTCCCGCAGAGGCGCCTTGGTAACGACACGCTTGATGACAACATAGAAGGCATCGAGAATCGGCACACCCAGGACGAGAATCGGTACAATCACCGAAATGGTAGCCGGGACTTTGAATGCCCCAACGACCGCTAGAGATGCCAGTAAGAATCCAAGAAACTGTGCTCCGACAGTGCCCATAAAGATGCTAGCCGGGTTGTAGTTATGGCGCAGAAAGCCGATACAGCTGCCGGCAACTGCTGCAGCGAGCAGGCCCACAACTGGGTCGCTGGCGCGCATACTGACCGCCATGAGGCCCATCGTTGTTGCACAGATGGCGCAGATCCCTGCTGCTAGTCCATCAAGGCCATCCAGGAAGTCAAATGTCTTTGCTGCTAGAAAAATCCAGGCCATCGTTCCAATGATGGAAACGGGGAGGGGAAGCTGTATCCATCCGCCATCGATTGGATTGGTGATGCCCGTAATCCGGGCCCCAAACAGTGCCGCAATCAGTCCACCCGTTAGGAGGGAAAGCATTTGCTGCCACGGTTTGAGGTCACCTTTGTCATCGAGGAGGCCAACCGTTGCGACAAGCAGTGCACCAATCAGAATCCCAAGAATCGGATGAGCGTGATTCGTGCTGAGGCCATGTTCGAAAGCTGGAACCCAGAGGAGGCGAACCAGCGCGAAGGCGGCAAGAAATCCGACGACAATAGCGACGCCACCCCAAAGAGGTGTCGGCTCTGTGTGGGAATCACGTTTACGTGCCTCACGCACTACACCGGCGGCGATTGCCATCCGGCGGACAGGAGGGGTAACCAGTGCGGTGACCGTCCCGGCGACGGCCGCAGCCACGGCCATTTGTTGTAGCAGCACCGCATTCATTGCAGGATGAGTTTATCCCAACCGGCGTCCGAACGGCGAGGAGGTTCAGGCAGTCCACACACCAAAACACCGGCATCTTGAAGGACATCAAGGGCCCAGCCCTCAGGTGCACCGCCGAAAAAGACAACACGCACGATTCCAGCCCCAACAATCATCCTTGCGCAGACATGACAAGGCCGACAGGTGCAGTACAGTGTTGCCCCTTGCGTACTCACACCATGCAGAGCAGCCTGCGTAATCGCATTTTGCTCTGCATGGAGAGTACGAATGCAGCGTTCATCCTCGATGAGACAGCCGACATCGGTGCAGTGAGGCTGGCCGGGCGGCGAGCCGTTGTATCCAGAACATAAAATACGCCGGTCACGCACAATCAGCGCACCAACATGCCGCCTCAGGCAAGTGGAACGCGTCGCGACCTCGCGGGCGATACTGAGAAAGTACTCATCCCAGCTTGGGCGCTGGCCGGAGATTTCTGTCAACTTACTCCCAAATCGGGAAACCGGCACAGAATTCCTTGACTTCACCAGCAATTCCGTGGAGAACTGCGGCATCGGCCCGGCCATTAATCGCCCGGTCAATAAAGCCGGCGATGATATCCATGTCCGCTTCCTTCATCCCACGCGTCGTAACCGCAGGCGTCCCGATGCGGATTCCACTGGTGATGAGCGGAGATTTGTCATCGAATGGAACACCATTCTTGTTCAAGGTGATACCAGCCTCATCACAAGCGAACTGTGCATCCTTGCCATTGACACCCTTGTTGCGGAGGTCGATCAGCATCAAGTGGTTGTCTGTTCCACCAGAACAAATGGTAAATCCGCGGGCTTGTAATGCAGCTGAAAGCGCGCGCGCATTCAAAATAATTTGCTTTGCGTACTCAGTGAACTCAGGCTTGAGGTTTTCGCCAAAGCCAACTGCCTTCGCTGCCACCACGTGCATTAGGGCGCCGCCCTGTACGCCAGGGATGACCATGCGGTTCAATAGCTCGCTCATACGAAGCGTGCGACCACTCTTTGCTGCAACCTGGCCAAATGGATTGTCGAAATCCTTACCCATGATGATCAGACCACCGCGTGGACCACGCATCGTCTTGTGGGTTGTCGTTGCCACCACATGTGCATATGGCACTGGGCTTGGTAGCTGACCGGTCGCGATAAGGCCTGCCGGATGCGCGATGTCAGCAAACAGGAAGGCACCAACTTCATCGGCGATGGCGCGGAACTTCGCGTAGTCAATCGCACGCGAATATGCACTAGCACCAACGGTGATCATCTTAGGCTTGACCTGAAGCGCTGTTTCGCGCACCTTGTCATAGTCGAGCAGACCCGTCTCACGGTCAACACCATAAGCGGCAAAGTTGTAGAGCTGACCACTGAAGTTGACTGGCGAGCCATGCGTCAGGTGACCACCATGTGAGAGGTCCATCCCGAGAACCGTGTCACCAGGCTTCAGGAACGTGAAGTAGATCGCCATGTTGGCGCTCGTACCCGAGTGTGGCTGAACGTTTGCGTACTCGGCTCCAAAGACCTGCTTGGCGCGGTCACGGGCGATATCTTCGATGACATCCACCCACTCACACCCGCCGTAGTAGCGGTTGCCTGGGTAGCCTTCGGCATACTTATTTGTCAGCGAGCTTCCCTGGGCCTCGCGGACGGCACGCGAGACAATGTTCTCACTTGCAATCAGCTCCAGCTTGTCCGCCTGCCGGGCATCCTCGCCGCGGATTGCTGCAAATACATCAGGGTCAGTTTCAGAGAGGTGGGCTTCAAACGCAGACAAAGGATGGCCTCATTTCAACATGCATCATGCACGAATAATTACCTGAGATTCTACCGCGGACGCCTAATGACTGCGGGGCACGATCGACAGCATTCGATGCCAACCTGTGCGAATCCGCTGTTTAATCAGCAGCAATGTTGAGAACTGATTCTGAATGCACGATTCGCTGTGTGACCGATGCCGATGTGGAAGCGCTCCGCGGCATTTATAACCACTATGTCGAGACCAGCACCGCTACGTGTGATCTGTTTCCACGAACCGCTGAAGACCAGCTTTTGTGG
>JAURHZ010000190.1 GCA_030833025.1 Armatimonadota bacterium | reverse complement strand
TTCGGTTGCGCGGCGTTTCCACGCGGCAAAGCGCCCGGACCGGGCCTTTGTATACCCGTAAGGCTCGCCCATATCCGCCATTTGGTTAGGCGTCATGTCCATCACAAAGAATGCTGGAAACCGCTCAACGATGTGAGGAACACTTTTGGCGGCCCAGGTGCCCCACAAAATGGCATCGATGTCGCCGAGTGCAGCCACTCCCCGCTCAATTTCTCCGCGTGCGCACAGCGTTCCAGCGATGCCTCCCGGGAGACCCGGAACGCGAAAAAGCCAGTGATCGCCACCGCCATACTCCACAGGGATGAGGGTGGCATCGATTTGGGGATGCCCACTCAGACCCTGCATTAAGTTTAAGGCATGCGATTTTAGCCCGACCTGTTGGTCGAGAACACAGGCGATGCGAAGCTTTCGCATAAATGCGTTATCAGCCATTGTCGACCAGGTGCGCTGGAATTTCGAGGCGGTTCCACAGCGTGGCAGCAAAGTCACGGAATGCAGCTGCAGCCTTCGGGTCATCTGGACGGTTACGTGGCACTGCACGCTGGAGGCGGAAGAAGCACACAGGCGTGCCCTTTTTGCCGATCAGCGCGGATGCGAGCATTTGCATGCGGATTTGTGTGACCTGTTGGATGATGGTTTTATCCACCACGTACAGATAGAGAACCTCAAAGTCGGTGTCTGCGGTGCCGCCGACCATTTTGCACAGACGCGCTTGGACATTGGTGCCCGGCAGGGTTTCCGTATGGTCATTTTCGAGGCGCCACCCGGCGCCAATCATACAGGCACGCGGGTCATGGAGCGCACTACGGTCGGTGCCACCAATCAGGAGGACATCGATGCGTCCGGCATCTGGGCTGCTGAACACAGGCCCGATCAAGTCCGCAGCACTCAGTGCAGCTTTGACTTCCGGTGCGAAATCGGTGTCGTCCGAACGGGTTGCGCCATTGACTTCGCTGGGGATGCGTTGCTTGATGGCGCTCAGTCCCTGGAACTTTGGTGGTGGAGGCGGATTCCACGTTGCGTTGACGCCTGCGGCAACCAGTGCCGTGATGACTAAAAGAGCGGAAGCCCGGCGAAGGTCTTGCATTTCATTGCCTTTGCGAACGAGAAGAGGAGAACAGCGCAGAGAACGAGGCTGATGAGGCCTGACCAGTCATGGAAAGCGTGTGCAACGCTGGCCCCGGCGACTTCACCGGCGACACCAATCATCATGATCCGGATGCTGTTGACGAGGATAGAAAGCGGGAGGCTGACGAGGAAGATAACCCATCGTCGCCACGCAGGACCATCCGTCAGGTACGAGAATGTACTACTAAATGTCAGGAGAGTCAGGAGAAGCTTGAACCCTGAGCATGGGACATCTACATTGAGGGTGTAGTTGTCCATGTGGATGAGGTTGCCATCCTGCCGAGGATGAAACATCGTCAGTTTAAGCAGCAACGTTGCTCCGACGGTTGAAAATCGTTGGAGTCCCTGGGTGGCATCGTTGAGCAGAGGCCCGGGTAGTGGCGCCATCAGCCAGGCGAAGATAAGTGGGAACAACAGTGGTCCCTTGACCACTCGGCTTCCAAGCATCGTCCATGCTGCGAACGCGATTGTCATCAGCAGTCCGAGTGACAATAACGCTTCGGTCTGGATTTTTGCAGCAAACACAAGGATGCCAAGGCCTGCGGCAACGCCCACTCCTGCGGCGAGGTTTGGTTTGATGCCGGCTGCGATGATTTCCTTACGTTTGACCCAGAGGATGGCCGCAATGATAAATGGAACGAAGATGGCGTGTCCGTAGTAGGTTTCGGGTTTAGTCCATTCCCAGTACCAGAAGCGGATTGCTGGCAGGGCGATGTAGGCCAGCAGGGCGGTAAAAGCCGTGATCATCCCGCCGACCAGGACGGGATTACCGGCCTGCACGGGCTTGGACAGTGGCAGCTCCATTGTTTTCATTTCGCATTTGCTCCGATGAATCGTCTGTGATCATGCACAGCTACGATTCCATACACATCAGTTATCGGCAGGTGAAGCGAGCATCTGAAGGCGAAATGTGAGCGATCTAAATGCGTTGGCCTTATAGGGCCTGCTGAGCTCTATTAAGCAAAAAAACCCGCCCCCCAGATATTGAACTGAAGGACGGGCTTTCTTTGTCAGTGAAGCTTAGGCAAGCTTGCGGCGGCGTGCACGGATGACGAGGCCACCGAGACCGGATGCAAGCATCCCCATTGCTGCCCACTCACCTGGCTCAGGAACACCAACCGTGAGGTTGTACGCGTTTACGCCAGTGGAGCTGAAGTATGGATTTCCGTTTGCTCCGAGAACTCCACCGGTTGTGAAGGTACCCGTGATTGATGTAGCACTTGGGTCTCCAAGCTGAAGAGCCAAATCATCCATCCAGTCACCACTCGTGAAGGTAACTAGACCGTTGTAGACAAAGTTCTGTCCGGACACTGTGTTTTGTGTAGCAGTAAAGGTTCCGGACAGGAACGTAGGCGCTGCATATGTGCCATCGGTAAAAGGCTGCATCGAACTAACGACAAATGTTCCGTTCGAAACATCAATCGTCGTAAGGTAGTTGTAGCCAGGTGTTCCTGGAAAGAAGGTAAAGCACTCCCAGTTACCGAGACCAGTTACCTGCCCGCCGGTTTCTGTTACGTTGCCGTAAGCCTTTACAACTCCGTGGAAAAGTGTGTAGTCTGCATTTGCAGAGGTCGAGATGGCGATAGCTGCAGCAACTGCAACAGCACCTTTAGTGATGATATTCATTTCGTTTTGTTTTCCCTTCGAAGGTTGCCCCACATTGGAGGCGGTGATGGCGGCTTAGCCGCCTATTACCGAAGATAGGCCCAAGTGAATACGTTGATTCAGGCCGGCATGAGCCTCCTTCGGATTTCTGTGCGTGGCTGATGAGAGATGCCAGGCATATCCCGGCTTGCCATCAGCTGTGCGACCCAATCAAGGCGGATGGCGTTATTCGGATCAACCGGGCGCCAGCCACAATTCATTGGGAGTTCGGACATCACTTCCTGCACGGACCGGACGACATCTGAGAGGTCCATATTTGCATGAAGGAAGATAAATAGGTTTTCACCGACGACGAGGTGGTGTGGAACCACTTGGTTTTGACAGAGACCAATGAAAACATTCTGTCCTGCTGGCAACATTTCAATGGGCGTCGGAATATTCGAAAGCCCTCTCTGGCCGGATCTGGACAACGATTGATGCAACATTACTTCAGTCCCCCCAGGCGGAATGCGTGTCGCTTCCGCGGCGTGTTCATACAGTCACCCATCACCACATCACTAATCGTTTTGATCAATAACTTGGCGAGGAATGGAAGGTCATGCCGCACATAGCGGTCATAGAGCCTTGCTGGATCCTGCATAAGCCGATAGGCCCATTCAAGTCCCAACTGTTGGTATATCTTCGGTGCTCTACGGGCAATTCCGCAGGCCATCTCGAAGGATCCACCAACGCCGATGGAGACAGGGACACCGAGGCGATGCTTGTTCGCTTGTATCCACTTTTCTTGCTTAGGAGCACCAAATGCAACCAGAAGTACATCCGGGGATGCAGCCCGAACACGACGCAGGATTTCATCCTGCTCTTCCTGTGTATTGAATGCCTCGAAAGGTGGGCAGTAGGTTCCGCAAATGTCACATCCAGGGTAAGCCTTTTCAAGCGCTTCCTTTGCACCATCCGCTGCACCTTCGACACCTCCGAGCAGGAAGATTCGAATGCCGTGGGATTGTGAGATGCGACCAAGTTCCCAGAAGAGATCACTGCCAGCAACACGTTCCGTGAGCTCATCGCTCCCATTCAAACGCAGTATCTTAGACAGCCACACGATTGGCATCCCGTCAGCAAGGACAAGGGATGCGCTTTCGTAAGCACTTTTGAAGTCTGCATCTAACTGCAAACGATAAAGATGGTCGAGGTTGCCAGTGACAACATGATGAGGACCATGACTTTTCTGAATCATCAAGAGAATCAGAGCAGTCGTTTCCTGCATGGTTACACGGCTGAATGGAACATCGCCGACCGTTACAGTTGAGACAATCGATGATGATCTATAAACAGGGCCGTTGTTGATACAAACGGCTGGGCTGTCACCAAAGTTGCCATCGAAGTAGCTGGATAATTGCTTCACGTGGATTGGTGATGCAACTACCATGCCAATACGAATTGAATGCAGCTCAGCCGGTGTTTCCACCGTGAGGCTTTCAATCGTTTTGAATTTTCTTAGTTCGTTTTTCATCATCACTACCACCGTGCTGCTTTGGTCCAAAGTGGATGTTTCAAGCAGTGCGTGGGGTGATGTTATGGGCTTGTTAGCCAGCGTATAAACGACAAAATTACCTGAATGGACCATCCTTGGACGGTTTCAGGTAATTTTTGCAGTTATGAAAAACGACGAGTCGATTCTTCATTATGCGGACCCGCACCATATTGGCGCGGACCGCACAGTTATTAGTTAGGCGTTGCTGCGGCGGCGTGCACGGACAACAAGTCCGCCCAGTCCACTTGCGAGCATACCCATTGCAGCCCATTCAGCTGGCTCAGGAACACCTGCAGTCAGTACATAGGACTGAACACCACCAGCTCCGAGAACTCCACCCGTCGTAAACGTTGCGTTGATCGACTGTGCAGATGAATTTCCGAGCTGCGTAGCGAGCTGATTGAACCAATCGCCAGATGTGAACACAACGCTACCATTGAACGTAAAGTTGTTTCCATTTACTGTATTGGTTGTCGG
>JAURHZ010000018.1 GCA_030833025.1 Armatimonadota bacterium | reverse complement strand
AACCTGAGGAAAGTCCGGGCTGCGCAGGGCAGGATGCTGGCTAACGGCCAGGCGGGGTGACCCGACGGAAAGTGCAACAGAAAGATACCGCCGTCGATTGACGGTAAGGGTGAAATGGTGCGGTAAGAGCGCACCGGAGTGGCGGAGACGTCACTGCCCGGCAAACCCCATCCGCAGCAAGGTTCGAACAGGAGAAAATGACGTTGCCCGCCGATTCTCCGGGTAGAACCGCATGAGCCATCAGGCAACTGCTGGCCAAGAGAGATGACCATACAAAGACAGAACCCGGCTTATAGAGCCACTCCAATCTATTCAGGACTAACGTAACCATGAGCTTCTATCATCACGTCTACTTCTACCCAACTGAATCCCCGAATGCTTCCGACCAGGCTGAGCTCATCGGAATGTGTCAGTCCCTGCTTGCATCGATCCCTGGCGTAACATCCTTCGCCTTAGGGACACCAGCTGGGACAGACAGACCCGTTGTTGACAATGATTACATTGTGGCCTTGTTGCTTGAATTCCCGGATGCGGCTGCAGAGAAGGAATATCAGGTTCATCCACAGCATGTGCAGTTTGTAACGGAGAGCCGCCGTCTGTGGAGCACTGTAAAGGTTTTTGACAGCAACGGAGTGTAGGCGTGGTAACGCGTCTCCCTAGTCTGCCCAATGGTGCAAAAATTTGGGCCATTGCTGATTCTCATCTAAGCTTTGAGCGTCCCGACCGTGACATGACCCGGTTTGGTGATGAATGGATTGAACATCCGACCAAGCTTTTAGATGGATGTAGAGCGAATATCGGTGAAAACGATGTTCTGCTCATTGCAGGCGACCTTTCCTGGGCTAGAAAGCGCGCGGAGGTTGGCAAGGACTTAGAATTTCTTGCCAGCCTTCCCGGGACCAAAATTGTCATCCGCGGGAATCATGACCACTGGTGGAAAGCAAAACAGCCGATTGATTTTCCTGGCTTGTTAGAGCCTCCAGTCGTGTTTGGAGACAATGAACTCGCCATTGTGGGTACACGTGGCTGGCAAACAGAACGCCTACCGAGCCCCGATCACGATTCCAAAATGCTTGCACGGGAGCTTTCACTCCTTACAAAACAGCTACATTTGGTTACCGACTGTGCCACGAAAATTGTGATGACCCATTACCCAGCACAGCCATATCTCAGTGCGTTGAAGACTCATGATGTCGACTCAGTCGTTTTTGGGCACGTTCATTTACGTTCGCTCCCGGAAGACGAAATATTCGCAGTTGAAAATGTCCTTATCGAAGGAATCCGGATGCGCTGTGTTGCCGGTGACAGACTGGGATTTATCCCCGCTCAGATTTATCCAGAACCGGATAAAGACTGATATCCAAACCCCAAGCCATCACACAATATCGAAGCTACTTTGCGGTATCGGACAGCCACTTCGCAAACGAATTTACATCTTTTGCGGTCGTGTAGTCAGTCGTACCGAGGACCTTGCCGGATGCATCCAGAACAGCATAGCGCGGCAATGTAGCATCCTTAAATGTATCCAGTTGATACTTTGCGTTTACTGCTGCTTCATCCGATGTGGCATTCTCACCAGGATCTGTAAACAAACGAACGCGAACCATCTTTTCAAGTAAAGGTTTAACTTCTGGCTCACCCATTACGTGTTCTTCAACATCGCGGCAATTGGTACATGTATGTCCCGTGATGTCAACGAAAATGAGCTGCTTGGTCGCATCCGCAACTGACTTGCCCGCAGTAAGTGTTGGCAAAAACGAAAGGTCTGTAGCAGACTTTGGCGGAGGAGGCAGAAACTGCCCGATAAACCGCACAACTGGACGCCCTGAGACTCCGTAGAGACAATAGAGACCAGCAAAGATGAACAATGCCGCCCATGCACCGCGCGCCTTGGTCAGTTTTCCTGTTGGTGTGTTGAAGCCTACATTTAAAGTACCAAGGAGCCAGAGCCCACCTGCGATGAGGATTAGACTTGTTATTGCTAAATATGCTGGACGCGTAAGGAGCTGCCAGTTCCAGTAGATGTCCGCCGTTGATAGGAATTTTAGTGCGGCTGCGAGCTCGAGAAAGCCCATCGCGCCCTTGAGCGTCGTTAGCCATGCCCCACTTTTTGGCAGTCTGGCCAAGAGTCCTGGGAACAAGGAGAGCAATACAAAGGGAAGTGCCAGCGCCGTACTAAACACAAGCATTCCGATGATAGGTTTCACAAATGCAGCAACACCGGTCGCATTTGCGGCAAGTACGAGCAGGCTTCCTACGATTGGTGCTGTACAGGTAAATGCGGATACGACGAACGTTAGCCCCATGCCGAGGATGCCAAGTGTGGATCCATTCCTCGATGCACTCAGCTGCTGAACTTTTGCTGGCAACCGAATTTCTGTCACCTCTAGAAGTGCAAGACCAAAGATCACAAATAATCCTGTAAAGACCAAGTTGACCCAAGGATTGATTGCAAAGTCACGGGCAGCCGTACCTCCGGCAACGACGGACAAGATGACTCCGAGTCCGGTGAAGCATGCCACAATCCCGAGCGCGTACAGAAGTGAGTACTTGAGGATACTTGGTGCTGGTCCGGTTGCTTTGGAATCCTGAGTCGCGAGTTTTGTGAAGAATGCAAGCGTTACTGGAATCAAGGGGAATACGCACGGGGTCAACAGCGTGACCAATCCAGCAACAAAGGCTGTTGCGACGAAGGGAAGCCAATCTTGCTGATTAGTGTTTTGTCCTGCGCCTACAGCCGATGCTACGGTTAGCTGTTTTTGAATATCACTTGGCGCCGCGCCAGCTCGTGGTTGACCGGCTTCGATAGGAATCGTGACTGGTAAACGCACAGTCTTTGGCGGGAGGCAACCTCGGTCGTCGCATGCTTGGCTACGAACACTAATCGTGCCGGACAATGTGCCAGGAGTAGCTATCGGCGAAACGGAAAGTGCCGCTTCAAATGTCGCAGTTCCCTCATGAATCCCGACATCCTTGCTGAAGCCTTTGTCAAACTTAGGCTTCGGCGCCGACTCTCCTGGGGCACCTGAGATGGACAACAGACCTTTTTCTGATGCATCATCGGCGGAAATCGTCGTTGCAAGAGGTGCGGGATCAGGAAGCTGTACTGTCGAATAGATATGGTATGGAGCATCAATTGTTGCTTTGATGCGAATCTTAGTGGCTTCGCCAGGATGTAATGCGCCACCATCCCGTTCCAACGTTAGGTGCACTGGATTGCCTTGAGCAAGCGCAAATGGCGCCGTGAAAGCGATGGCAAACAATGCAATGAAACGGCATAGCAAACGCATTTTCATATCTACTTAACTTCAATCACAGACATAAGGGAAACAGTTGCTGGAGGCAGGCAAGATGAGTCATCACAACCTTGTGACCGTAGTTTCAACTTCAGCACAGATTTGCTCACCTTTGTGGCAGGTGCAACCAGCTGAACGGTGACATCGATTTTTCCGCTCAATATCATCACGCCCATCGGATCCTTGTGTGCATCCGGCCATTTCACAGAAGCAATCTTGTAGGCACTGCCATCTTCCAATTCGATTGTCGTTGGAATCGCGTTTTCATCTCCGGGCTTTGGCGCATACACATGGTAGCCAGGTTTTACGGTGAATGTGACAGGAACGGAAAACTCTTTGCCTTTCTTGACAGACTTCGGAGCAACCGCCTTTGCCTCTGTCAGAAAGCCGGGTAATGCCTGTGGCATATGCCCTAACACAGTGCTACCGACCATCGTCATCACAATCGCAGCTACAGGCATTAATGTCATTTCATTGTCCTCAAAGTGATGGGGCACCGCTGAGTCCATCATCGGACGCGGTGCCCCCTTTCGTTAACCTAGTCGATGTTGATTCCGGCCTTTTTCAAGGCTTCTTCGACACGCTTGTCGCTGTCGCCGCTAAATCCAACGATACCCTCGACGACCTTTCCGTCCGCACCAATCACAAATGTGCTTGGAATACCGGAAACACCGTACTTTGCGGATGCAATCGATTTCGAGTTGTCTTTTGCGGCTGCATCAAAGAGCAATGGGAATGTAAACTTGCTCTTGTTTTCAGGCACCCATTTGTCGTAGGCAGACTTGTCATCCCATACGCAAACAGCTAGCACGACTACATTCTTCGATTGAACTTTCTTCCAGACTTGTTCGAGATGTGGCATCGAACGCATACACGGTCCACACCACGTGGCCCAGAAGTCAAGAATGACTACTTTGCCTTTATAGTCCGCAAGCTTGACCTCGGCTCCTTCCGGAGTTGTTACCAAAAAGTCTGGTGCTTCCTTACCATTTGCAAGGATTGGCGGGCGCTGTGGTGCAGCCGGAGCCTTCTTTGCGACACGGGTCGTTGGCTCTACTGTAAGCGTGGATCCATCATTTGTGGCATTCGCAACATATGACTTGCCTGCAACTTCAAATGGCATCCGAATATCGACTTGCTGCTTCTTACCATCCGCTTCAAGAATCAACCAAACAGGTCGTCCGGACTTTACGTTTCCAGGAAGTGGCTGGTCCTTGTCATCAACAGACTTTGCATAAAGTCCATCGGTGTCGTTCTCAACCAAGGTTGCCTTGAAGGTAGTACCACCGATGCTCACATCACCCGTACGTCCACCTGTCCGGTACATCAGTAGCGCATCCAGCGATGGGCTTGCGATTCTATAAAGGCTGATTCCAGTATCTACAGACTTACGTCCGCGGCCCTCATAGCTGGCCTTGACCGTCCTATCGACTGGTCCATACAGGGTTCGTCCATTACCCTGGTCGGTTTTCTTCGACCAGGTGGATTCACCATCATTGGTCAGATCGCCATCTGCGTTCGAGTCAACATAAATGCGGAATTCTCCACCAGCGGGTTCATCTACGACGACGGCAATGTTGGACTTCTTGCTGTCACCAGCTTTTATGACTCCATAGCGGGCCGTGCCAGTGTAGACAGGTTCTTTCTTGACGGATTCGGGCTTGATGGACGTAAGCTCAATGCGAATCGGCATGTAACCAACGCGGGCAGTGGTGGTTGCTTTTGCATCGTAGTTCAGTTTCGCAGTCGTCTGCTGGCCCGGTGCTGTTCCAAGCATTGCCAAGGTCGCAATTATTCCAATGGACATCATATTTGTTCGTTCCCCTCTTGGGTATCAGCGCTCATCACGGGTATCAAGCCAAACTGTCAGCAACAGTACTGGCAAGGATTCTTCCGGAGTTTCCTCAGCTGGAGCATACATGTGTATCTCAGTGCTCCAAAATGTAGCAGCATCTCCCTCGCCTAGCGTATAGGTTTGCCCCCCAACCGTCAACAGTGCAGTCCCCCGCAAACAAAAAATGAACTCTTCCCCAGGGTGATTCACAGGTTCTGTACGGTCATACAGCTCAAGCAGGGCGCTATTGATACGGCCATCGGGGAGCCGGCATTCAAGCGATGTCAGAAGAGCAGTTTCATCGGCGGCAAGCTGGGACCGTCCCTCATTGCTTCGACTATGTACTGCGATTGTTGTCTCGTCATGGGCATCTTGGCGGGTTAACTGTGCGATGTGTATTCCGAGAGCTTCACATACGCGGTTCAGCGTTGTGTACGAAGGTGTCAGCCCTTTCTCAAGGCGCAAAATCGTGTTTTTGTTCACTCCAGCTTTATCAGCGACATCCCGGACGGAAAGATTCATTCGCAAGCGTATTCTCTGAATTCTTGCACCGAGCGTGATCGGGTCTGGCCCTAAGCCAGCATTGCCTGTTTCAGGTCGTTTATCACCAAGCATGGGTCCTCCAGACCAACCGCAACACGAATCAGATTTGGACAAAGCTCTCCGAGGGCCGAATGACCACCATCGCAGCGCAGCATACTTGCCGGATGTGCAATCAGGGTCATGGGCTCACCAAGTGAAAGCGCGATACTACAGTGCTTCAACTTTGACAGCATCGTATCAACACAGCCTGCATAGTGGAAACTCAGGAGTCCGCCAATGCCACCTGGATGCTCGGACTTAACCACGTCATAGAGTTCGCTTCCGGGTTCACCTGGGAAGTTTAGCGTTGTAACCGATGGATGGCTACGCAAAAACGCTGCAACAACGCGAGCATTTTCGCAATGCCGGGCAAACCGCATTTCAAGTGTCGACAACCCACGATGTACTAGCCAGGCTGCATCTGCTGACAGCGTTCCTCCAAGCAAGATTCTCCAAGGCTCGATGCGTTCCATCAACTCATTCGATGTACAAATCGCCCCGGCAAGCACATCGCCGTGCCCGCCCATGTACTTTGTAGCAGAGTGGACAACGATGTCCACCCCTAACTTAAGCGGATTGCATCCGATGGGTGTACACAAAGTGTTGTCAGCAACTGTGACGATGCCAAGGTGCTTAGCAGCTGTCGCGAGGCTTCGTAATGGAAGGATGTCCATGGTTGGGTTCGCCGGACTTTCCAACCAGAGTACATCGCCGGGATTCGTTTCCGCTTGGTGTAGCGAGTCAGCAGATGTTAGGTCAATCGGTTGGTGGTTGATACTCCACTGTTCTGCAAGCCGACTAATCAGTTTGAGGGTTCCAGAATATGCACTTGTGTGTGTAAACACTCGGGTTCCAGGACGAGAAACAGCCATCAGGACTGCTGAGATAGCAGCCATTCCGCTGGATGTTACACGACAAGCTTCGGCATATTCGAGAGCCGCTATGTCGCGTTCGAGTGCAAGGGCCGTCGGATGCGAGCAGCGTGCATAGCGCTGACGGTCATCGCCAGGCACATGCGTAAACGATACGCTTCGGTCGATGGCGAGCGTCAACCCACGCAGTTCATTACCACCGGATTTGTCAGTATGCATTGGTGTACTCTACCAAACATATGCAGACTGTCCCAACGAAGCTAGGTCGCCTCCCTATTGAATTCGCCTGTATGTGTACGCTAGAATCACGTGGCGATGTGGCCGCATTGGGCGATGCCAACACACCTTAGATTTTTCATTGAGGAAGACCTGTCCGAATGAGTACGACTGAAACGAATCAGCCACAAGTTGCGCGTGGACTTGAGGGCATTGTTGCCGCAGCGACCAACATCGCCGAAGTGGATGGCCAAAATGGCAAGCTGACGCTGCGCGGCTATGACATCAGTGAGCTTTCAGGCAATGTGATTTTTGAAGAGGTCGCGTATCTCCTGTGGCACGGAAAGCTTCCAAACCAATCCGAGCTGGATACTCTCCTCAAATCAATGTCTGCGGCTCGAGAGCTGCCATCCGAAGTCGTTGAGTGCCTGAAAACAATCGGTAGCAAAGCGACTGGCATGGATATCGTGAGAATTGGCGCATCGATGTTGTCCATCGGTGATGAAAACCTTGGCTCATTGGATATCGAAGTCAACAAGGAGCGCGCAGCGCGTTTGCAAGCTCAGATGCCCGCGATCGTTGCACATGCATACCGAATCAGCCAAGGCCTTGACATTGTTCATCCAAAACCAGAACATAATCTTGCCGCTGGATTCTTGTACATGCTAGAAGGCGAAGAGCCTTCCCAGCCACGCGTCGATGCACTAAATGCATACCTCGTCGCTGTTGCCGAGCATGGATTGAACGCATCTACATTTACTGGCAGAGTGATCCTGAGTACAGACTCTGACATGGTTTCTGCACTGACCGGTGCGATCGGAGCCCTAAAGGGTTCCAAGCACGGCGGTGTTCCAGGACCCGTTCTCAAGATGTTGCAGGAAATTGGTTCGCCTGAGAACGCTGATGCCTTTATCCGCAACGAGATGCTCAGTGGTCGCAGAATCATGGGCTTTGGACACCGTGTCTACAAAGTGCGTGATCCTCGTGCTGCGTTGTTGTCGACCGCTGCTGAGCGCATGGCCGCTCTCACTGGAGATGACCACCTGTTGCTCCTCACAAAGGCAGTCGAAGACACTACAGTCAAGGTTCTTGCTGAGCTGAAGCCAGGACGTGATCTCTATGCAAACGTCGAACTGTTTGCAGCGCTCATCCTCCACGCTGTAGGAGTCCCATCCGAACTCTTTACACCTATCTTTGCGATTGGGCGTACCAGCGGCTGGACGGCACACATGTTGGATCAGATCGAAGATGCTCGTCTGATTCGACCAGCATCCATCTATGTTGGCCCACGTGACTACAAGTTCATCCCTATCGAACAACGTCCATAATCGCTAACCGCTACGACCGGGGTTTGCTTTCCAAAGCGACCCCGGTCTTTTCATATCCGGACTGATTCATGAACACAGCACGTATTTCACACAAGCGCTTCGGCGGAGCAGCTGCCTTCACCCTCTCAAATGGACTCGTGTCGCGCACTGTACTTTGCCATCAAACGATGGCAACCATTTCCGTCCAACGGCGTTCACTTGTCGGTCCAGAAATAGAGCTTGTTCGTGCAACATCACGCGAATCCATAGTCACAATCAATGGTCAGACCTATACTGTTGGTGGAGCAACAGGTCAAACAGATCAGGCGTTTCTACTGAATTCGGATATTGCTAAACTTCGTCCACTGAACGAGGATTCGATCTTCCTTGGTGTGCGTACAGAACCTTTTAAGCATCCAGTTCCGTCACCCAAGCGTTCAGCAAAAAATGGCATCTCTCTTGTGGGTACTATCGAACTAACAAAGGGACCAGCGAAAGGTGTCCGGGTACAAGTCCGCCACACGCTTTTCGATGACCTCCCGGTCGTCGAAAAGCAGGTTGAAGTTCTTAATGTCACATCTGCAACCGTTCGCCTCAATACCATCGTCTTTGAAGAACTTCTAACCGTTGAGCCGGACTCGGTCGTAGACCCAACGACTCAATGGGAACGTCAGTCAATTACCGTGCTCTCGGATTTTATGTTCCACGGGATGACAATCTCATCCGCGAATCAGATCGGAACGTGGACAACAGATGAAACATTTACAACACAGGTTAACTACGAGCTAAAGACGCCTTGTAGGCTAATTTGTACCCTACCTAATGGACCAGAGATCGATCTTGCGCCAAACGATAAGTTCACATCGCCAAGAGCAATCATGGTATGCCATGCATCCACGGAACGAGAACAACGTGGGCGCGATATACGAAACGCATGGAAGGGGTTGGCTCCGTGGACAGCTGACAACCCATTAATGCTTCATCTGACATCGACGGATGAGAAAACAGTCAAAACCGCAATTGATCAGTGCGCTGAATGCGGTTTTGAGATGGTGATCTTTTCCTTCGGATCAGGGTTGAACATGGAAGACACCTCCCTTCCTAACATCAACAAGTTTAAAGCATATGCCGATTACGCTCACTCCAAAAATATTCGTATAGGGGGTTACAGCCTCCTTGCAAGCCGAAGCGTGTCTCCTCAAGATGACGTAATCAACCCTTCCACTGGAAAGACTGGAGGCACCATTTTTGGAAACTCTCCTTGTCTTTGTTCATCGTGGGGACTTGACTACTTTAAGCGGATCAAGCGCTTCTTGAAGGCGACTGGCTTTGACCTCCTCGAACATGATGGGAGCTATCCCGGTGATGTTTGTGCTTCGACTAAACATCCCGGACACAATGGCAAGCTGGATTCGCAGTGGAGACAATTCGAGCTTATACGTGATCTGTACATTTGGTGTCGCCAAAACGACATTTATCTAAATGTCCCTGACACATACTTCCTTTGTGGGTCCAACAAAGTCGGAATGGGCTACCGTGAGACTAATTGGTCCCTTCCAAGGTCCCTTCAACACATTCATGCACGACAGAATATGTTTGATGGAACATGGGAAAAACTGCCATCCATGGGCTGGATGTTTGTTCCCCTCGTGCAATATCACGGTGGTGGCGCGGATGCTACAATCGAACCGCTTTGTGAACACTTGGATGACTACAAACGGCATCTGGATAGCTGCCTTGGCTACGGCGTGCAGGCCTGCTACCGTGGACCACGTCTCTACGATGCACCTGAGACAAAGGCAATAGTCATCAAAGCAGTGAGCAAATTCAAGAAGTATAGACGGCTTCTCGAAAGTGACATCACGCACTTAAGAAGACCCGATGGTCGTAACATAGATGCCATCATCCATACACTTGACAATCACGCCGGCCACAGCTTATTAGTAGCCTACAATCCTGGACCTGAACGCCAAACAGCGGCACTTGGGCTACCGGATACCCATTCTCCCTACAAGGACATCCGTGTTATCGATACCGATACGAATAAAACTTGGAATCTGAAGCCGCGGCACGATGGGCGCTTCATCATCGATGTAACCATTGATGCTGGTGCAATGCGGATGCTGGAGTTGATGCAGTGAACCGGTTTGCCTCCGATGTCCTTGGATGCAGGATTCCACTTATCCTGGCACCGCTAGCTCACCTGGCATCCGCTGAGCTGATTGCCAGTGTTACTAATGCAGGTGGTTTAGGCACGTTTCCGTTACATCAGCTGCGCCCGGCCCAAACAAATGAACACTTAAGTCAGATTCGTTCCCTTACAGCGGGCCCGATCATGGTTTCCTTTACAGGGGAGTGGGAACGTGATGAAAATCTGGATGTCCTCTTAGAACACGATGTAAAGGTAGCGATGGTTTTTTGGTGGAATGGCCCCCGTCTCGTTCATCGGTTGCAGTCGCATGGAATCAAAGTCGGATGGCAGGTTGGCACCGATGAACAACTTACCGCTGCGGTAGATCGGCGGGCCGACTTTATCATCGCTCAAGGGCTTGAAGCAGGAGGTCCCGTTAGGTCACCGATTCCACTCGTTGACCTTCTGCAGCTGATTCGACAGCGCACAGATCTCCCTGTCGTTGCAGCTGGCGGTATCAACACTCCCGAGCGAGCTGCAGAACTTGTTCCACAATACGCATCCGCCGTAATGCTCGGTACACGCTTCAGTGCATCGGCAGAGGCAAATAACTCAGCAGACGATAAGTCATTACTATGTATGTCGGATGCCGAATCTGTGATGCTAGACACGACGCTACGAGGCGATTGGCCATGCGCATACCGCAGACGGCTCACGATCGGTGGAAACTTGGACATTCCTGAACGCTATGCCAATGCCAAAATCGCGGAAATCGTATCTGTGAAATCTGCAGCGACAATCGTAATTGAATTTGCTGCCACTCTTACGTAATGGTGCATGATTTCCCGGTAACGTTGCTTGTTACAAAGCATAGTCGGTAAGATACCGCATGCAGACGGCAGAGGTTGTTCAAGGTGTTCTTCCTACAATGGGACGTCCATCTCTTGTACTTCCGTCCATAACGCTAGCCGCCTTTGAAGGCCCACTGGATCTTCTGCTCCACCTCGTCCGAGATGGACGAATGGACATTTTCAATCTTCCCATATCCGAGCTATGCGACAAGTATCTTGCGGTTATCAGGTCATACGATGAACTCAATCTTCACGTAGCTGGCGAGTTCCTTGTAATGGCTGCCACCTTGATTGAAATTAAGTCCCGGATGCTGCTACCAAAACCGCCATCGGATCCTCCATTCGATGATGATGGATCTGGGCCGGATCCACGTATGGAGCTTGTGCAGCGATTACTGGAATACTCAAAGTACCAGGAAATGTCCGAGTGGATGCAAACGGTAGAAGGAGAACGTCGAAACGTTTTCTTCCGTTCACAGTCTCCTCTCGCACCCGAGTTTCGCGTCCCTCCCCAATTCGGAGAGCTTAGTGCCGATCAGCTTGTATCCGCAATGCAACGCGTACTCGATGCCATGGGCGCAGGTGAGCGGCAGGTTACCAGCGTCAGAAGACATCGCCTTACGGTGAGACTGACGATGCGGATTCTCCTAACGCGCATTACAGATGCTGGCGAAAAGGGCGTTGATCTTCTTGAGATGATTTCAGAGGCTGGAAATGGCTTACTTGGAGTTATCATGGTTTTCCTTAGTCTCCTTGAGCTTTTGCGATCAGGAACCATTGCCGTTGCGCAGGATGAATTCTGTGGTGACATCCGGGCGTTCTTTATTCCAGAAGCTCTCCGGATAGACTGGTCAACGGTAACGGATGAGGCAGCTGATGCGTAGTCTGCTCGGGATGGTCGAAGCATTACTTTTTGTTTCGGGAGACCCTCTTTCTGTCAAGGATCTTATCAAGGCAACCGAATGGGATGAGGATGCAGTTATCGCAGCTCTCCACGAGCTACAGCAACGTTATGTGTCATCCGATGGCGGACTCCAGTGCACCGAAGTCGCCAACGGATGGCAGATGACCACCAAGCCGGAATATGCGCATATTGTCGGTAAGTTACTTGCACCGAATGCGAACCGCTTGTCCAAAGCGGCTCTCGAAGTTGTGACGATAATCGCGTACCGTCAGCCCTGCACGAGCGCAGACATCGAGGCGATTCGTGGAGTGTCATCAGATGGTGTGTTAAAGACCCTGATTGAGCGCGAGTTGGTCGCCGATGTTGGGAGACGGCAAACGCCGGGTCGGCCGATTCTCTACGGCACAACGGATACATTCCTGCATTACTTCGGGTTAGCATCCATCGATGCACTGCCCCCTCTTCCCGATGACCCGGATGCTGAGACGGCAGCCGCAACGGAAACAGCAGTTGTAAAAGCTGGTGGATTGGATTTATGAGATCAGTATTTCTCGCGGCACTTGCACTAAGTGTTGTTGTCAGTACGGTAGTTCCTGCTGCTACGGCCAGAAATGGGCAAGCGCGCAGACGCCCATTGGTTGCAAGTTTCAATCCCCGGGATCTAAAACAGTATCCAAACACAAAGAGTAAGAGCGTTGCTATCTTTGATGCAGATACGGGACAACTACTATGGCAGGTCAATGGCAATAAGCGGTGTTATCCAGCAAGTACGACAAAGATCCTGACCGGTCTACTTTTTGCGGAGGCGATTCCTGCCGAATCGATGGTTCGATGCACCAACAAACAGATTTCAATCGTTGGTGAGAGTAGTCTAAACATCAAATACAACGAATCGTTTATCGCGGATGATCTGTTACGGGGATTTCTTCTAAAGAGTGCAAACGACGCTGGGGTTGTTATTGCTGAGCATATTGATGGTTCAACATCCAAATTTGCTTCCAGAATGAATGCACGTGCAAAACAAGCCGGTGCCAACAACTCACACTTTGTCAATCCTCATGGCCTGCATCACCCAGATCACTTCACGACCGCCATCGACCTCGGCAAAATAGCCATCGATGCGCTAAAAAATCCGCGGTTTGCTGCGATGGTTGAGAAGCCCAGCGCCGTTATTACATCGTCGAACCGACGCTCTATACGAGTGACTTCAAAGGCAAAGTCATTGTATTACGACAAGTTTTTGGGCGCGGATGGCATCAAGACGGGCTATACTCGCCCAGCTGGAAACTGCTTTGTTGGCTCAGCTACTCGTGATGGACGCCGTTTGATTTCCGTAGTAATGGGCGCACCAGAGTCAGCATGTAAGGAAACAATCCCTATTTTGTCATGGGCGTTCCGGCGCTTCGAGCGGCAGGTTGTCGTTAAGAATGACACCTTGGTAGATGTTGTTATGCCGGATGGCCGTAGCCTAAAAGCACGTACCAATGATGAAATCGTTCGCTCAGTTGACAAGTATAATTCGCCTAGACCCGTTGAACAACGTATTTCAGTTACTAAGGGATTGACTGAAATCAACAAGGGGGATGTTATTGGGGAGCTTCATGTCATTGAGAACGGTGTTGATGTCGGTAAATGCCCACTAGTAAGCGATTCTGAATCGAGGGTCACTGGTAACGTTTTTGGCCCAATGGGCTGGTTCGGGGGCAGTATCTGCCTCGTGCTGGTAGCATGGCAACGTGGAAGAAGAATCGCGCGGAGAGCGTCTACAAAAAGCACTGGCAGCCGCAGGCGTTAGTTCGCGTCGGAACGCTGAAGTCCTTATTACATCGGGACGAGTCAAGGTAAACGGAAAACTTGTTACCCAGCTGGGTACAACGGTATCAGATACTGATGTCATCCTGGTGGACAACAAACAAGTATCTCGTAAACCAAAGCTTTACTACATCGCGCTGAATAAACCAGCTGGAGTTGTTTCAACCGTTTATGATAGGCACGCTGAAACGACAGTAGTTGACCTCGTCGATATTCCAAATGCGCGTCTAGTACCATGTGGACGGCTAGACATGGACAGTGAAGGACTTATTCTGCTGTCAAACGATGGCGACTTTGTTCACAAAGTAACACATCCTAGCCAAAGTCTCGGCAAGACTTACCACGTTACGGTTTTTGGCGGACCTGAACCAACCACCCTGCGCCGCCTTGCGAATGGTTTGACCCTTGATGACGATACCCGTCCAACAGCGCCTGCCGAAGTCACGGTCATACATCGTCGCCCCACGGTCATCGAAATGGTCCTTCATGAAGGACGTAATAGACAGATTCGCCGGATGATGGACACTGTCGGACATCCCGTGGAGCGACTTGTCCGTGTCAAAGTAGGTCCAATACTCCTCGGAGATCTCCGTCCTGGTGAATGGCGCTACTTGGATCGCAATGAAGTGGGTTCCATTCTCCAAGATACGGCAACCAAACTTAGTGGTAACAATACAAGTGCACGCGGTGGTGACATAGAGCGTGCAAGTGACGGGGCCGCCCGAAGGCCACGAACAGGTCCAAGAGGTGATTATGAAACTCGTAATCGCAGTCGTGCACGATAGAGATCGAACGAAGATAACCGATGCCCTTCTACGGGAGGGTTTTCAGTTTACACGCCTCGGGTCATCCGGGGGATTTCTTAAGGAAGGTAATGTCACACTCTTGATCGGGTGTGCAGATCCTGATGTCAACCGCGTGTTCGCTCTCCTCAAAGAATGTACACGAAAACGAAAGCAGTACATCAGCGTACTTCCTCCAGATGCAGGACCGGCGGGAACAATTCTCCCATCCCCAGTGGAGGTTGAAGTTGGCGGTGCCGTAGCTTTTGTGATGCCAATCGAGCGGTTTGAGACGTTTTAAGCATGGTCGGAGCGCGGTTTGAATGACTTTTCACGGTAATCAAAAAACAGTGTCGATGCTCACTCGCTGCATCGACAACCGAGTACTACCGCAATCCGTACTCCTTACGGGCCCCACTGGCGTCGGAAAGTCAACCCTGGCCATTCACCTCGCGAAGTACCTCCTCTGCAAGGAACGTAGAGATGGGAGTTCATGTGGTGTTTGCACATCCTGTACGCGAATTAGTGCCCATGAACACCCAGAAGTCGCAATCATTGAACCGGATGGTGACATTACTAAAATTTGGCAACTATGGACGCGTTCCGGGCATCCAGCTGGAGCTCTGGATACGCTCTCCTATCGTCCAGTCCTTGGCGAATGGCGCATTGTAATTCTTACTGCGGCACATACGCTCAATGAGGAATCTGCAAATTCGATTCTCAAAGTTCTCGAAGAACCACCATCGTACGTACAGTTCATTTTGTGTACGACAAGTCAATCTGCAGTACTCCCAACGATTGCAAGTCGGTGCTTTTCTGTTCCTGTTACGCCACTGCCAACACAGGCCATAGCATCGCTCTTGACACGTGACCACAACGTAGATGAATCTCTTGCATATGAGCTTGCGCGAGGTGCTTCAGGGTGCCCTGGCCGGGCAATACGGGCTATCGATGACAATGACATGACAGGGCTTCGTGACCGTGCAGATAGATGGGTTGCAGAATTCTTAGCGGCTGGAAGACAACATATATATATCCATGCCGAAGTATTGAGAAATATCGTTCCGAAATCATCACCAGATGCAAACGTACGGCAGCTCGTTTCAAAGGGACTTCTGGCAATATCGGATGCTTTCGGCAGAGAACTCCTACGCTCAGATGCTAACAACTTGGATTCCCTCATCGCATGTGTCGAACTTTCCATGCAAGCCGCTTATACGGTTCAGCGTAATGGCAATCCACAAATTGTCACAGAAGCACTTGTTACAAAATTATCGAGGAAGTACCACTCCAAATGATGCGATTCCTTGTTCCCGGATTATCGTTGGATGCCGATGTAGCAATAATTCCAGCGGACATCTGTCACCACGCATTTCGAGTTAGACGTTTACGCGCGGGCGAGACATTTATCTTAAACAATGGCATGGGCTCTAGTGCGACGGCAGTCATAGATGAATGGTCACATGGTCATGCCAATGCACGCATCACGGGCAAGGTGCACATTAACACCGAGCTTCCTGTCGACATTGTTGTGTGTCAGGCATTACCAAAATCAGCCGAGCGCATCGAGCAGGTCCTTCAACATGGAACCGAGCTTGGTGCAACATCCTTTGTTGTATTTGCCGGGGACCGAAGTGTGGCTAAACTAGAATCCAATGACAAGGTGAACAAGCGTCTAGAGCGTTGGACTAGCATCATCAGATCGGCCGCAGAGCAAAGTGGACGGGCACTTCTCCCAGAGATTTCCTGGCATACAAGCTTACGGGATGCGGTTAAGCAGATAGAACACCCTTTGCTCATCCTGCATGAAGAAGCTTACACGCCACTTAGGTCCGTTGTTAGGTCTCAAGTCGCACCAAAGAGAGGATTTGCACTGATAGTCGGTCCAGAAGGTGGACTATCGCCAGGCGAGGTAACCACCTGCCGAAATAAAGGCGGAACTGCGATATCCCTTGGCCCTCGCATTTTACGGACTGAAACTGCTGCGCTTGCAGCAATTGCCCAGCTTTCCTTTGCTATTGAGAGCGACCACGACCAACTTTGAGTCCATTCGATATCCTCTATATCGTTCTGGGCCCAATCTTTCTATTGGTGATTGCTGGGGCCGTACTCCAGTTGCGCACACCAATCGACATAAAACCGTTAGCAACCCTGCAAATTAGGATTCTTGTTCCAGCTTTCCTCTTAGTTCGCCTAACAGAGAGTTCACTTAACTGGAGCGACCTCTCAAAAGTAGCAATGGGGATTGCGCTCATTAAGGTCGGGATGGCATTG
>JAURHZ010000189.1 GCA_030833025.1 Armatimonadota bacterium | reverse complement strand
ATGGACTACGAGCAGTACCCGGTTATTGGGCGGAACCCTCCGAAGGTGACGGTGTAAAAGGGCAAAGGTGGCAAATTAGTTACCACTAAATGCCACCGGACGCATCCGGTATGCCATCGCCCAAAATCTACCAATTCGAACCATTCGCTTCATGGTCCGATAGACCTGCTTCAGTCCTGAAATCGTATTGCGATTGCGGAAGTCTTCCAATGCCCAGGATGCATTTGCCAAGCTGCTCAGCAAATAACCCTGGAGCGAAACCAGCCGTTGTTGGGGCGTGATTCCAGGAAGCAGGAGAAGCTCACGACGTACGGCTGGCTCACCCGCTGCCATCTTCTTTCCATTTTGCGTAACCGCTCCCGGATGGACACGCTTGTTCAGCGTAAATCTACCGATTCGCGGAATGTCACCCTGACGCGTCAACTCCAGCCATAAAAGCCAGTCCTCGCTGGGCTGACACCGCGTAACAAAGCCACCTGTCTTCGCAAACGCATCCCTGCGAATCAAAGCAAGCGCTGGCGTTGCAATATTGCACCAAACAACCATCGATGCGAATGTTTCAGGAGCATCATATGGAACATTTTCAATGAGCCCACCACGGCCAACTCCCAGCCGCTTTGCCCCATAACACTTATCCAACGTATCCGTTGAATAGCCATTGTCATCACAATGCCGAGACAAACCAGCAACCGCAGGCGCATCAGGGAATGCCGCAGCGAGCGTAGAAAGACACTCCAAAGCATCCTCAGTTAGCCAATCGTCGTCATCGTGAAACATGATGTAACGGCTATCTGGATGCATTGCAGCCATACCCGTATTGCGCGCAACGGACACGCCAGAATTTTTCTGGCGAATATAGCGAATCCGGGCATCCTCTGCTACAAGTGCCGGTAAAACCTCCGCCGTGCCATCCGTTGATCCGTCATCGACGATAATCAATTCCCAACCGGTAAATGCCTGCCGCTGAATCGCTTCGATAGCACGGGTTACGTACTGAATACGATTGTAGGTGGGAATCATAATACTGATGAGCGGAGTCATGTTTAGTCCAACCTGCAACTATCATGCCGGGTAAGCATCGCCGGTTGTAGACTCGGCCGACGTTTTCAAAGTGTCTGCCGCACCACGAAAGCTGGTGTTCGATCTCTTCGGCAAACCGTGAAATAACAACGTTTGCCAGCACATTGCTGATTGGGATTCTTCGGCACGAAACGGGGTGAATACACCAAGACCTGCCCGTAAACTCTGCAGATACTGCATCAGCGATTACATTGAGAAATGCATTGGCATATGCCCTTGATACTCGGTCTCAATGGCAGCACTGAAAGCCATTACATGGCTAATCGTAAGGCCAGGCCGTTTCGCAAGGACACAACTGGAGTTATCCCTCGATGACCACCGGTCGGATACGGTAAGCATTCACACAGAACGTAGCGGCTCGCACAAAGCGCTTCAGCATCCGATAGAGCTGCTTCAAACCCGAGACTACCTTTCGATTACGGAAGTCATTCAATGCCCAAGATGCATTAGCAAGGATACTTAGCAGAAATCCCTGCAACGAAATGAGCCGTTCCTGCGAGCTGATGCCTTGCTTACGCAACCAATGAAATCGAACTGCCTCTTCAGCACCGGCCATCATCGAACTATTTTTGTTGACTGCACCAGCATGTTCCAGCTTATTCAATGTGAAGGCACACAATCTAGGTAAGTCACCGATGCTAGCTAATTCCATCCAGAGAAGCCAGTCATCACTAGGCTGACATTCAGTCAAGAATCCACGCGTCTGTTCGAAGGCACTCCTGCGTATTAACACTTGGCCAGGTGTGGCTATGCTGCACCACACAGAAAGTGTTGCAACACTTTCAGGCGTTTCCATCTTAGGAAATGACACCAAACCAGCTTTTGACACGGACATTCGCTTACTTCCGAAACAACTTTTAATCGTTTCATCCGACATTCCGTCAGCATCACAATGCCGTGCAAACCCAATAACTGCAGGAGCGGTTGGATGGCTAAGCGCACCATCGGTCAAAATAGTTAACGCATTCTCGACTAACCAATCGTCGTCGTCATGAAACAACAGATACTTGGATGATGCATTCATCGCAGCCATTCCAGTACGTCGAGCCTGTGAGACACCTGCATTTTTCTGAACAATCAAGATGACACGTGCATCCAGCTCACTGATTGCATGGACAACACTCGATGTTTCGTCAGATGAACCATCATCGACGACAATTAACTCCCACGCTGTGAATGCCTGACCCTGAATCGCTTCGATAGCGCGGGTCACGTACTTAGCACGGTTGTAGGTGGGAATAATTATGCTTATAAGCGGGGTCATAGTCCTGCAAATCTGCAAAAAGCATGCCATGGTTATTATTGGTAACACGTGAGACATCCACCTATTGCTTGCCACCCTGCGAACGCTGGCGGTAATGTTCAAGCATGGAAATCAGCCTTGCCCCCCTCAACCTCACAAAACGCGTCCCGTTACGCATCAGCCGCGGAACGATGGCAGGCTCCACGAATGCGATTGTCAAAGTAACCCACGATGGCATCACGGGCTATGGTGAAATGTCACCCAGCCAGGTCACAAAAGACACCTTCGAATCTGCATCCATCTCCGTTGACCGCTGGAAAACCGCCTTTGTCCATGCATCCCCACTCGAACGCGAAACCGTACTACGCGATGCAGACATCCTCCTTGAAGTTCTCCCTGGAATCGGTGGAAGGGGAGGGACCGGAATCCTCGCGGCCTTTGATATCGCCCTGTGGGACTGGTTCGGTAAACGTGTAGGCCTCCCGCTCTACCAAGTCTTTGGACTCGACATCAAGAAAAGCGCCGAAACCAGCGTCACGGTTGGTATCAACACCCCGGATGCCGCAGCGGACCACGCTCGCGAATGGATTGCACGCACCGGATCCCGACATCTCAAAATCAAGCTCGGCAGCCCGGATGGCATCGCCGCTGACATGGACATGTATATGGCTGTCCTAGATGCCGTTGAGCCGAATGTGGTGATGCGTGTCGATGCCAACTGTGGCTGGACGGAAGCCGATGCGCGCATCATGATTCCGTGGCTTGCCGAGCGGCGGGTCGAATATGTTGAGCAGCCACTCGCGTGTGGTGATGAAGAATCTCTCGCTGCCCTACGCCCTGCTCCCGTACCGATTTTTCTGGATGAGAGTATCCACAGTGCAAGCGATGTTCCCAAATTTGCCCATTTGGTGGATGGCGTCAACGTCAAGCTGATGAAATCCGGTGGCATTTCGGAAGCGATTCGCATTGTCCACACGGCACGTGCATTTGGCCTGCAGACGATGCTTGGCTGTATGTCGGAGTCATCCCTGTCGATCGCAGCCGGCGTCCATATTGGACCACTTTTCGACCACCTCGACCTCGATTCACACCTCAACACCGCGGATGACCCCATCATTGGACTTGGGTTTGAGCATGGCCGGGTAACGCAGAGCGACCGCCCTGGTCTTGGAGTGGATGTCCCTGAACTTGCATAGTTCCGAAGATACGCAAAACATCTGTCACGGAGGGTTTTATGCTCAAACACGGTGATTGTCTTGCTCTTCTGATGCACGGGCAGCTCATTCCAGGACCGCGCAGCCAAGGAAAAATGGGACACGGCCTGCTTCGCTATGGCCGCTATCCCATCGCAGCCGTAGTCGACCGTGACCATGCTGGACAGACATCCATAGCGGTCACCGGCATTCCTGGAGATGTTCCAGTTGTTGCGACGATTGATGAAGCCATTCGCCTCGGTGCAAATACGCTGATACCTGGAATTGCGCCTCCGGGTGGCATATTGCCCGCTGCCTGGTCGGATGAGCTGATACACGGTTTGCTTGCGGGTTGCAATTTGATTAATGGCCTTCACAAGCCGATGGCAACTGACCCGATGTATGCCAGTGCACTGCAGGAGGATCGCTGGATTTGGGATGTCCGTGTTGAGCCTCCTGGGCTCCGTTCGGGCACGGGGGCGGCAGCAGCCATTTCGATTCCTAGAGTCCTTACCGTTGGAACCGATATGGCCATTGGGAAGATGACCGTTTCCCTCGAATGTGACCGCGCAGCAAAGCGCTTGGGATATGCATCCGAATTTCTCGCATCCGGGCAGATCGGTATTTGCATTTCTGGCAAGGGCATTCCTTTGGATGCCGTCCGGGTTGATTTCGCCCCAGGTGCCATCGAACAGCTCGTCATGGACAATGCTCCCGGCAAGGATGTCCTGTGGGTTGAGGGACAGGGAAGTGTTTTGCACCCTGCATCCACAGCTTGGCTTGCCCTTATCCGAGGCGCCGTTCCAACGCACCTGATTCTCTGCCACCGGGCTGGTCAAGAAACGCTGGCACGGGTGCCAAGTGTTCGCATCCCACCACTGAAGGATGTCATTTCGCTTTTTGAAACCGTTGCCTGCGCGGGAGGCGCGCTGACGCGACCCACTACAGTGGGAATTGCTGTGAACACATCGATGTTGTCCGATACGGATGCGCGGGAATATCTCCAAAAGGTGATGAACGAGACTGGCCTTCCAGCGACAGATCCTGTGCGCTATGGCGCAGATGCACTTGTACACGCCGTTTTTTCCAAAGTGTAAGGGGTAGCGGGGATTGTTAAAAAGGGCGGCTCCGGAGAACGAATTCCCCGGAGCCGTTTTGCTCCCCGCTCCACATTACTCTTCGTAAAAAATTGGGCCATTATGACAAAAAGTCAGAAATAAACCGGCATTATTTTTAGACTTGACAATGCATT
>JAURHZ010000188.1 GCA_030833025.1 Armatimonadota bacterium | reverse complement strand
TGCATGCACATACAGGCGCCGAAGTGTCGTACACCGTTGGCCACAGGTACCGACCGCGCCAAAGACAATCCCACGAATCGCAAGCTCCAAATCCGCACTCGGTGCTACGATCGCCGCATTGTTGCCGCCAAGCTCGAGCAAGACCTTACCAAGCCTGCTCCCTACGACTTCCGCCACCGAGCGACCCATCGGAACCGAACCTGTCGCACTCACAAGCGCCACACCCTTGTGCACTGCCACCGCCATCCCGACATCCGCGCCGCCTTGCGCAATCTGATGCAGGTTCTCCGGCACGACTGGATGCTCAGCAAAAACGCGCATCAGAATGGACTGGACCGCAGCAGCACACAGAGGCGCTTTCTCACTCGGTTTCCAAATCACCGAATCGCCGCAGACAAAAGCCAGCATCGCATTCCACGCCCACACCGCTACAGGAAAGTTAAACGCGGAAATCACGCCGACAACGCCAAGTGGATGCCAGAGCTCACTCAGCCGGTGATTCGGGCGCTCACTCGCAATCGTGAGGCCGGTCAGGCCACGACTGAGGCCAACGGCATAGTCGCAGATATCAATCATCTCCTGAACTTCGCCAAGAGCCTCCTGCGTGATCTTGCCGACTTCTAGGCTGACGATGGCCGCTAGGTCATGCTTGTGCTCACGCAGCGCATTCCCAATCGCACGCACGACATCCCCGCGCACCGGCGCCGGCACCCGCCGCCACGCATCAAATGCAACCTGGGAACGCTCCACAATCGGTCCAACCGCACCCGGCAAAACCGTGCCCACCGTCCCAAGCGGTGATCCATCAATCACGGAATACGAAACCAATGACTGCTCGGGTGTCGCATGACCCACAGAGGTCGTGATGTCCATCACTCCGAGGCGAACCAATGCTTGTGAGATGCTTTCCATTACACGTTCCTCCAGCGGGAAACGCTAAATCGCCCCCGCAGCCATCACCAAACACATCGTCTTGGCATCTTCAATCGTGCCATCAAGACACCACGCACGCGCTTGCTCCAAGGACACCCGGATGATTTCCATGAACTCATCTTCATCACGCGGCAGCTCGGCATCCGACAGGCCACGCGCCAGAAAGCCCCAGATCTTCTCCGAGCTGTAGCCAGGAGCAACATAGACAGAATAAACCTCCGTCCAGTCCTCCGCAGCCAAACGCACTTCTTCTGCAAGCTCGCGCTTCGCGCAGTCAAGCGGTAGCTCGCCCTTGCCAAGTCCACCCGCACAAGCCTCCAAAAGCACCTTGCCCGCTGCAAGTCGAAACTGGCGAATCAGCGTGACAGAGCCATCATCGTGAATCGGAAGCACCGCAACCGCACCCGGGTGCGTGATAATGTCCCGCACAGACTCCGAGCCATTTGGCAATGTCACCGTATGGCGGTGCAAATCAAACACGCGGCCCGCGTGAATCGGCGTCGTGGATGTAATCGTTTCGCTCAGCGCATCCATGGGTTAGTCCTTCTCTGGGCGGTCCACGGGATGCATAATCCACGCAGGGATTTCTAGCTCATCGACATCGCGCGAGAACTCGCCCTCGAGCATCCGGCCAGGAATCTCATCCGAGCCACGCTGCAATGCGGCATCAATCACCGAATCTTCAGCATCAAGCGACAACACCGAATACTCTTCCAGCAAACGGACGCCACCCTGATCGACGACAAACACGCACCACGGGATGTCATCCGGGCCGTACGCTTCCCAAATCGAAAGAATGCTGCCGTCATCATCGACTGCGACCAAAGAGCCATCCGTGTCTTCGATCTCAAACTCGAGATCTGTCGGGAGCAAACGCAGCCAGTTCAGCTCATCTGGGGCGCCATTGTCATCCCCAAAAATCTCTCCACGCTCAGCGCGCAGCACATGGTCAAACCACGCATGACCCGCAATCAGGAGATCGAATTCTTCATCATCCGGTGTATAGAGCTTCATTCTGTGTCCTTTTCTGAGCGCATTGCCGAGCTGTTGTGCAACGTGGATGCTAGTGTACCTGCTGCGGCGGCACACTGAAAAATCAGAGGGTCTTCCTCATAGGATCGGCCCATCGAACGTAGATTGACACCCGCTGATAGACAGATTTCGCGGATGTCCGGAATCTCCACCGGCGCCACCAGCTGCCGCTCAGTCCACTCCTGATCACGCCCCGCAAGATGCCAGGCATCCCCGCGCGGAACCGCCACTAGGTGACCATGCCCAGATGTCACTCCTAAAACCGTCCGGCTGTGGTGGCTGGTGCCCTGATGGCGTGGGCGTGGGTCGCTGTTGGATGCACGCAGCGCTGCGATGCTCCTGCCGCCGAGGCGCTGCGCGATGTCCAGCCACATCCCTTGCTCAAGCCCGCTGTGTCCAAACGTCGTCCCAGTTCCGGCATTGCCGGGAAGCTGGCAAATGACCACGATGTCGGCCTTCAAAACACTCACCGCACCGCAAAGCGCACTTGCAACCGTGACCGCTTCATAGTCACCGCCCATCGCTTGACCCGCAGTAATACATCCACAAAGCCATCCTGAATCCGTTAGCTTGCTCAGTGTCTGGCTGAAGCCTGCGTGGAGCGCACCGCCATCCGTGGCAATATAAGCAATCCGTAAACTGGGGTCGTGCATCCGGATTGCTGCACACACAGCGGGAAGCTGAGAGTGCAACATACAGACGACGACTGGTGTGCCCGGCAGCGGGGCCTCCGCATACTCGGGGTGCGTCTCAAGCGGGATGACAGCTGTCTGATCCGATGTGTAACGGGCTTTGACGATGTGATCGTTTGGAGAATGCGCATCGCCTGTGCGAACATCCCCGCTGGGCGTCAGCACCGCAACCGCAAACGCCGTCCCACCGGTTCCAAGCCCGAGAGCGAGTCCTGTTGTGTTTAGAATAATGGAATCGCCTACATCCGGCGTGCCGACTGTGGCCGTATAAGCAGTGAATGGGATGCTCTTTCCAGATTTGTCTTCCGCGCTGCCCTGTGCAATTCCGGGCGCCGTATGCGTGATGTGCGTGATGGTTGCAATGCAGCGAGTGGATGTTGGCATCGGTTATGACTAGTCGTTATTGACTAACGGGATACCCCGTTCCTTAACGGTTTTTCGGATGCGTTTCTGCAACACGATAAGCATCAGGAAGAGTCCGGACAGAGCGGTTCCAATGAGTGCAAAGCTTGCGGCAAAGACCCTTATATTGCGACGCTCACGGGGGACATCGCTTGCCAGGCGAATCGCACGCTTGGCCTTTTCGACAAATTTCTTGCCTTCATCCTTGCTGACATAGCCTTTATCGATGTCTCGGTACGCCTCGCGCAGCTGAGCCATCGGACGATCGGCAATGTCCCGCTTCGCAGATGTGAAACCGATGACGCCGCCCATGATGCTACAAACAACGATAAACAACGTCGCTGTGTGGATAAGGCGGTGGATGGTTTGATTTTTGAGCGCTGCGTAGCCACCGATTTTCATCCCAGCCCGGATGAGCGCAAACCCAAGGACACCGGCTGCGGCACCGATGACAAAACCGTAGCCGGTTCCAAGTGGCACCGGCCATGGTTCGCATGGAAGGAGCATCCCCATACCGGTGTCAAGGATACCTCCGAGGATGGCTCCCGCGATGGTGCAGTGGATGGCAATGAATGTTGGCTTGTTGTTCATGAGGTCTCAAATGCAAATGCCCCCTCACGACATCCGGTATGGCGTCGGAGGGGGCATTGTAACCTTGGCTTAGTTGAGTGTGGCTGCCTTAGCGACCACTTCATCAATGCCACCGACCATGTAGAAGGCCTGCTCAGGAAGGTCATCATGCTTGCCCTGAAGGACTTCATCAAAGGACCGTACTGTGTCTTCACGGCTGACGAACTTACCAGCGATACCGGTAAATGCCTCGCCAACGAAGAATGGCTGGGACAAGAAGCGCTGAATCTTACGTGCACGGGACACAATCAGCTTATCGTCATCGGAAAGCTCATCGATTCCAAGGATCGCGATGATGTCTTGGAGTTCTTTGTAGCGCTGCAGGATGGACTGAACGCCACGTGCGACACGGTAGTGCTCATCGCCAACGATTTCCGGTGAGAGGATACGGCTGGTGGATGCGAGTGGGTCCACAGCAGGGAAGATTCCCTGTGCTGCGAGGTTTCGCTCAAGAACCGTGGTTGCATCGAGGTGGGAGAATGCCGTCGCTGGCGCTGGGTCGGTAAGGTCGTCTGCAGGTACGTAGATAGCCTGCACCGATGTAACCGAGCCACGGCGTGTGGATGTGATGCGCTCTTGGAGTGCACCCATTTCACCGGCCAGAGTTGGCTGGTATCCCACAGCGGAAGGCATACGGCCAAGAAGCGCGGAAACTTCGGAACCAGCCTGTGTAAAGCGGAAGATGTTGTCTACGAAGAGAAGAACATCCTGGCCCTGCTCATCACGGAAGTACTCTGCCATGGTCAAACCAGAAAGAGCAACGCGGAGACGGGCTCCTGGTGGCTCGTTCATCTGACCGAAGACCATCGCGGTCTTGTCAATAACGTGGGCGGTTGTGCCATCTGGTTGCTTGAACTCAGCTTCCGACATTTCAAGCCAGAGGTCGTTACCTTCACGGGTACGCTCGCCAACACCGGCGAAAACGGACACACCGGAGTGCTGAACGGCGATGTTTCGGATGAGCTCCTGCATCGTAACCGTCTTGCCAACACCTGCACCCCCGAAGAGACCAATCTTTCCACCCTTGAGGTATGGGCAGAGGAGGTCAATAACCTTGATACCGGTTTCGAGAACTTCAGGCTTGGTAGCGAGGTCTTCGAATGCAGGT
>JAURHZ010000187.1 GCA_030833025.1 Armatimonadota bacterium | reverse complement strand
GGCGGCGTTGCCCACAGCGACATTCTCCGACTTGAGTCAGCCCGGCGATGTCTGCTTCCGGTTGCCGGGATCACAGAGCCTATCCCGATTAGTATCCCTGTACACCCGGCCACCGATGACTAGCTAGGGTCCTTGAAGCACCTGCCCAGCGGCGGCAAGCCGTGGACGAAGGGCTGAATAGGAAACGGCTTGTGCCGGCGTGCCCTTGTCAAGGGCGATATCCACCGCAATGGCCGCGCTTTCGGCGAGGACCATAAAGACCGGTTCCATGCGGACGCTGCCAAAGGCGATATGGGATGCCGATAAGGCGACAGGGACCCAGATATTGGTGCAATAGCCTGTGCGGGGAACGATACAGCGATACGACACGGGATACGGCTTTACCCCAACCTGGACATCCCCTTCGTTGCGTACAAAGCCACTGGCATCCACAAATCGGCGGCAGTTATGCGAGTCCATGTTGTAGGAGCCCATACCGATACTGTCACGGAAGACCCGTGTCCCCCGGCATTCGCGCTCGGTTAGTACGGCATCGGAGACCATCCGGCGCGCTTCCCGGACATACAGCTGATGCGACCAGCCACCTGTGCGGGGGAACTCATCGAGGCACATCCCGTAACCCGACATCCGCAAGCTGATCTGGTCAGGGACATCCCCTTCGGTTGCCAAATACCAATACCACCCGGCTTGCCACGCGACGTGGCGCTGGAAGATAACTTCGCGTTCCGCATAGGTTGCATCCGGCCAGCGATCACTCCCGCCAATAAAGTCCGTCGACACTGCACCGTGGTTGTTGTGATCAACTTTGTTCATCACAATCGGGTCGAACTTGCCAAACCATTCATTGTAATTGGTCTTGAGGAGACGGGTTACAAGTGCATAGTCGGCCTTGTTGTAGCTCACCGGCTTTTTGATTGGCCGGCGGTTTGGTGCGAACTGCGTCATACACATCCGGAAGTTGTATGCCTGTACACGGCTATCTCCGCTGCCGGTGGCGCCAAGGGGTGCGGGGTCGATTCCCGGGAGCAGCCCAGATGCCGGATTACCTTCGACAATGTACGGATCAATTTTGTAGTTGCTCAAAAACTGGTGTTTATCGCGTACTTGGACGCCATTGATGGTCTCGTTGTAGACGCTGTTGGATTCCCGTCCAACGGTGTACTTGACACCAGCCCGCGCCATCAGATCACCTTCGTAGGAGCAGTCGATAAATGCTTTTGCATCGACGGTCATCCCACTGGTACAGATGACGCGCTTTATCACTTGCCCCTTCATCTCTACTTTGTCAACAAACTGTGCGTGATACACGGTGACTTGATGCTCTACCAGCCACTCAAGGAGGACGCGTTCGGCAACATGCGGCTCAAACTTGAATTCTTCGGACTTACCGTAGTGGCTACCGCACTCACGATAAAACTCGCGGCTGAGTCCCCCGATGACGGCTTGGACACCTGTGTCAGTGTAGGAGAGTCCACCGGATGTCATCCCACCGACGAAGCGGCTTGGGTTGATAATGACAACGCTGCGCCCGCGCTTGCGGAGTGCGATGGCGGCGACGACACCTGCAGCGGTTGCCCCGTAAATACAGACATCCGTCGTGATTACCGGTCGGCTCGGGAATGGTGTCGGCGTCCGATAGTAATACAAGTTCGGGTGAATTTCAGGTTCGGGGAATTGTGTGGTCACGATACGCATCCAGTCCTATCGAGGCTATCCAATGCAGAAACAAGCCTGGTCCATTGTTCCCGTTGGCGTCGTGTTTCATCCGTGGAATACGGCACACATACGCTTTGCCCTTTGCGGAGGGTGGATGCGATATCCCCGATGGATGTAAATAGCCCAGCAGCAAGCCCAGCAAGGGCCGCAGCACCAAGAGCAGTGGTTTCAAGACACGCTGGTCGGATGGCAATGCAGTCTGTGAAGTCAGCGTGAAGCTGGATGAGGTTATCGTTTGCAGCCGCACCGCCATCGATACGCAGCTCCGTGATTTCCTCCTCAAGCGCTGGACGCATCGCATCCACGAGGTCGGCGTTTTGGAGAGCGATAGCATTTAAGGTAGCGCGCGCAATATGCGCTTTTGTCGTTCCGCGGCTGATACCAAAGATTGTTCCGCGGACATTGGGGTTCCAGTACGGCGCTCCAAGACCTGAAAGTGCCGGGACAAAGACAACGCCACCGGCATCGGGGACAGTTGCCGCGAGCTCCTCAATATCGGAGGAATTCGTGATGACACCAAGGCCATCCCGTAGCCACTGAACTGCTGCACCAGCGATAAAGACCGAGCCTTCAAGGGCATAGGTTGTGGTGTCGCCAAGGGTCCAGGCGATGGTAGCGAGAATACCGTCGGGCGGAGTTGGCGGGTTTGTTCCGGCATTTACAAGGAGAAATGAGCCGGTGCCAAGGGTGCATTTAAGCATCCCAGGTGCAAAACAGCCCTGTCCAAAAAGTGCAGCCTGCTGATCACCAAGAATTGCATGGATCGGAATATCAACGCCATCACATGTGTAGTGCCCAAATTCAGCATCCGATGGCAGTACAGTCGGCAGGCTGCCTTCGGGTACATGGAAGATGTCACAGAGCACAGGATCCCAGCTTAGGGTTTTGATGTTGAAGAGCAGTGTCCGACTGGCATTACTGGTGTCTGTAACGTGGTGCATCCCATTGGTTAGCCCATAGATTAGCCAGCTGTCGATGGTGCCGAGGGCAAGGTCATTTGCTTCAACGGCTGCGGCGACACTGGGGATGTTTTCCAGCATCCAAGACCATTTTGTGGCGGAGAAGTAAGGGTCAACGAGGAGGCCTGTCCGGTGCCGGATGTCATCTTCGAGCCCGGATGCGCGGATTTCCTCGCAGAGTGGAGTTGTGCGGCGGCATTGCCACACGATGGCATTACAGAGGGGTTTACCGGTGGAGCGGCTCCATGCGACAGCGGTTTCACGCTGGTTTGTGATGCCAATAGCGGCGACATTTTGTGCACCGACTTCGCGAATAACAGTATCCAAGACGTGCTTCTGTACATCCAGAATTTCGCTTGCATCGTGCTCAACCCAGCCACTTTGGGGAAAGTGTTGGGTAAAGGACTTCTGGTGCGTAGCGATGGGCTTGAGGGTTTTATCGAAGGCGATGGCGCGGCAGCTAGTCGTCCCGGCATCCACGGCGATGAGGATGGAGGGTGATTGGGTGTCCATCTTCCAAGTGTACCAATTCCAGATTCCCTTGTTTGAAGACGGTGAATGGTGTGGATAAGACTATGCGTTGGCATACAATGTCGCAGTTCTTCCGTCTGGTGTGATTCGGCGATGCTGCCGTCGATGTCTAAGGCAACAGGCGTGAATCGAGGAAATGATGAATCGACGTAACTTCATGTTGACCGCTGCGGGGCTAGCCCTTGCAGGCACATTCGCAGTCGCACCTGCGCATGCTGACTTTTATGACTATCTGGCGCGTCCAGAGCCTGAGTACAAGTGGTCATTGACGGAGAAGCGCGACTTGCCGGCGGGCACCATCTACGACATGAAGATGACATCCCAGGTCTGGCAGAACATTAAGTGGGACCACCGTGTTCAGCTGTTTGTACCAAAGGAAGTCAAGCGTCCTGGTTACTGCACGATGCTCAATACGGGTGGCAATGGCAGCAAGGAAAACGACCTGATTGCGCTGACGGTGGCGACAAGCACGGGTGCCCCGTTTGCCATCATCCACAACATTCCAAACCAGCCGCTCTACGATGGCCTCACAGAAGATGCATTGATTGCTTACACCTGGGTTAAGTTTATTGAAACGGGTGATGAGTCGTGGCCACTTCACTTCCCGATGGCCAAGGCTGTGATCAAGGCGATGGATACGGTTCAAGCACTTACGAAGCAGGAATCGCTGCCAGCACTGGACCGTTTTGTCATCACCGGTGCATCCAAGCGTGGCTGGACGACCTGGCTTGTTGGCGCATCCGGGGATAAGCGCGTGGCGGGAATCGCCCCAATGGTGATCGACATTTTGAATGTCAAAGCCCAGCTCGCGCATCAGCTTGAGCACTACGGCAAGCCAAGTGAGCAGGTTGAAGACTACTCCGCGGTTGGATTTGACAAGCTTTTGTCTGGACCGAAGGGTGCGCGTCTGATGGAGCTCGAGGATCCGTATTCGTATCGTGCAAAGCTTACGATGCCGAAGTTGATTCTCCTTGGCACCAATGACCGTTATTGGTCACAGGATTCGCTAAACCTTTACTGGGATGGCCTTGTGGGCGAGAAGAGCGTGTTGTATGCGCCAAACAGTGGCCATGGCCTCGAGGATCGCGGGCGTGTCTTGGCAACGCTGAGCGCGTTTGCGCGGTCGGTTGCAGAAAAGAAGCCGATGCCGGCGCTGCGTTGGACCCGTAAGGAGCTACCAAATGGCAGCTGTGACTTTGCGGTGACCAGTAATACTCCAATCGTAAGCGCACGGATTTTCCGCTGCGAAGCTCCGACACGTGACTACCGTGACAGCAAGTGGACCAGCATTGAGCTCACAGTCCCAGCAGGTGGCAAGTCTGTAAAGGCGAATGCACCAAAGCCAGCTACAGGCTGTGCAGCATCGTATGTCGAAGTGACCTACGGCTCAGCGGCGGAGAAGTTTACGCTCACCACCCAGATGCAGCTGCTTGGAAAGCCGGTCAGCGCACCTAAGTAGGTCGCCGCACCAAAAGCGAACACCCCTGTGGAGATTCCATAGGGGTGTTTTTTGTTTTGTGCTTACCGGTTTGCCACAAGGTTGGCGTGTATTCTCGCGAAATGCAAAACACCCCTCCGGGCTAGCTGAAGGGGTGAGTTACATTCGTAAAACCAGCGATGTTA
>JAURHZ010000186.1 GCA_030833025.1 Armatimonadota bacterium | reverse complement strand
AGGATGGGGTCGGTTTGGTTCGTCTGTTTCTTGACTCGTTAAATCGTGTACGAAGCGTAATGCCACGGTCAGTAGCAAAGCCTGCCAGCTATACGTTTGTAACTGGTGAATTAGCGGCTCCGCTACTGCGGACACTGGCCGTAACGCTCTCCGAGATCGAGGGTGTCACCGTAAATGTGTGCCCTGTCCATAACTGGTTCTTTGAAGGCAACATCAACATTGCGGGATTGATTGTTGGTGGGGACATCGTGCGCGCAATGGAGACCTTTGATGCCAATGACACAATCGTCATTCCAAGTGTGATGCTGCGTGATGGCGAGGAAGTGTTTCTCGACGAGATGACTGTAGATCAGCTCGAAGAGAAGCTTGGTAAGCGCGTGATGGTGATTGAGCGGACTCCAGAGGCAGCCCTTGATGCTGTCATCAACCCGGGCCAGCTCAGGAGGCATGTTCGAGATGGCAATGTTTAAGCGACTTTTTCAACAAAAGACTACCTTGCGTACAGCATCTTTGGTAGCAACCATCACGGCTACGGCATCCCTAGCCATTGCCGCGGCATCCGGACCATCGCTTCGTGTAATTATTTTTGGAGGTGGGCCAACCCCAGAGAGTAACCAGGTTGCAATCGAGAACAATGTCAAATGGATGATGTCCATTCTTCCAGAGTGGTCAAACTCGTTCGTGATGTTCGGCGATGGAACGACGACAACCGAAACGGTTCAGATCTCTCCCGTTCGTACAACGGCTCATAGGGTTTTGGCATCCTTCTTTGGCGATGCGCCAACTGATGTAGCGAAGGATACACCCATTGCATATCGCCCTAGCTCTGTAAGCAGGATTGATGCTGCGAGTAAGAAATCTTCGATTGATGCTGCATTTGGTCGTCTTGAGAAGGATCGCAGTAAGGACCCAGTATTCCTCTACTTCACAGGGCATGGTTCCCGTGGCCGAACTGGTTTTGATACGAATCGCTACGATCTTTGGCGTGAAGAGGGGATTACTCCTGCTGAGCTAGTGACGCAGCTAGAAAAGGTCAAGAAGGGCGTACCAGTTACGATTCTGATGGTGCAGTGCTTTAGTGGTGCATTTGCAAATGTCATTTTTGATGGCGCAAATGAGCAAAACGAGCTTTTGGACCGACAGGTATGTGGATTCTTTGCGGCGACACCAGATCGCGTGGCTGCCGGGTGCACTCCTGAACTAAACGAGGCCGAATACCGGGACTTTTCCAGCACATTTTTAGCTGCAATCACCGGAAAAGACCGCGTTGGGCGCACGGTTCAAATGCCTGATTACAACGGAAATGGATGGACTGGCTTCGATGAGGCATTTTACTTCTCATTGATTGAGGACCCATCGATCGATGTGCCTGTTGTGACATCGGATGCATTCCTACGAAAATTTGTTCCGGTGACTGATGACAACGAGGTGGCGGCTACTCCGTGGTCCGATGTTTTGAAATGGGCCAATCCTGCGCAGAGAGCTGCACTCGTTGGAATGTGCGAGAAGATCGGCGGAGAGGCTCTCACTGAAAAGCGACTCGAGGTCGCGTTGTCTGAATTTCGTCGTCGTGGGCGGCAAGGCGATGCACAGACAGTTTATTCCGCGGAGGTTCGCGAGGAACTTGGGCGAGCTGTCGCACAGCTTTCTGCACAATTTCCGAATCTGTCGCGTCAGGGTGGGGGAGATCCAAATCTATCTCGCGTTGATCGTGGGCGTGCAGTGCAATATCTTCAAGCGAACCCAGACATCCTAGCGGGATACTTGAAAATCTGTGACAAGTTGGATGCAGCACAAGATGCCGCAGAAGCGGATGCAGTCCGTGGTGCCCGCTGGATTCGACTATTAAGATTAGGTAAGTCTGTCGTTCTTGAACATCGTCTCCGTGAAGGGAAAGACCGCGGAATAATTAAGCGCTTTGAGGCGCTTCGTAAACTTGAATCGGGTAATCCACTCCGGTCGTAAATGACGGGCAGACAGGTACACTTACATCAGATTGTGAAAAAAGGTGCAATGTAGCCATGCCATTTGATGGGACGTTGGATTTTGTTCGGGCCCTAGAGGCAGATGGGGAATTACGCAGGGTTACCGTCGCGGTTGATCCAGTCCTCGAAATGACAGCGATTGCAGACCGCCTTGTCAAAAGTGGCGGTCCAGCAGTGCTATTTGAGGATGCTGTTGCATCCAAGTTCAGTGTGGCAATCGGCATGTATGGCTCTGACAAGCGAATGGCATTAGCGCTTGGAGTTACATCTCTTGACGAAGCTGCCAAACGGATCGCTGACTTAGTCGCGTTGCCATCCACAATGCCTCCGACGATGCTTGGAAAGGCCATGCTACTACCGGGGCTCGCTAAGATTGGTAGGGATGCTGCACCGCGTATCGTAGGTAAAGGGCGCTGCCAAGATATCGTGTGGCAAGGGGATGACATAAAGCTCACAGCGCTTCCTGTTCTGAAGTGCTGGCCACTCGATGGGGGGCGGTTCATAACCTTACCAATGGTCTTTACTAAAGACCCTGTCACTGGAAATCGTAATGTCGGTATGTACCGAGTTCAGGTATACGATGACAAAACCGCAGGGATGCACTGGCAACGTCATAAAGTTGGTAGCCGTCATCATGCGGATTACGAGGCACAAAACAAGCCGATTCCAGTAGCGGTGGCATTGGGCGGTGACCCATGCTACGCCTATGCAGCAACTGCACCACTACCGGATGGCATCGATGAAATGGCATTTGCAGGATTTCTGCGGAAAAAGCCTGTTGACATGGTCAAGTGTAAGACTGTCGATATCGAAGTGCCTGCTGACTGTGATTTTGTTCTAGAAGGGTATGTTGCGCCCGGTGAACGCCGGATTGAAGGCCCATTTGGGGATCACACAGGCTTCTATACACTTGAAGAGCCGTATCCAGTTTTTCATCTCACAGCAATCACGATGCGCTCGGATGCGGTTTATCCTGCGACAATCGTTGGGCGTCCACCGATGGAAGATGGCTGGTTAGGCAAAGCGACGGAGCGTTTGTTTCTTCCTCTTGTCAGACTTTTCGTCCCCGAAATCATCGATTACAACCTCCCGGTTGAGGGCACGTTCCATCACGTCGCAATCGTGAAGATTCGTAAACGCTTTCCAGGTCATGCACGCAAAGTGATGCACGCCTTGTGGGGCCTTGGACAAATGATGTTCTCAAAGATCATCATTGTCGTGGATGAATCTGTAGATGTACAAAATCTTGGAGAGGTTCTCTGGGCTGTTTCGAACAATATCGATCCCCAGCGGGATACCGAGTTTGTGATGGGACCTATTGATGTCCTTGATCATGCTGCACGCGTTATGGGTTACGGAAGCAAGATGGGAATAGATGCGACCCGAAAGCTTCCAGAAGAAGGTTTCAATCGTGAATGGCCGCCCGTTATCGAGATGTCACCTGATGTTCAGGCGAAGGCCGATGCACTGCTCGAGCAACTTGGCTTGATGCCAGGAAATGGTCAGAAATAATGGACACTCCAACGCGTGTGATTCTTGGAATCACAGGTGCTAGTGGTGTACTGTATGGTTTACGCTCACTTGAGAAACTGGTTCATTTGGCTGATGAAGTACAGGTTATTGCAAGTGCAAATGTACAGGACATCATTCGAACAGAGCTGGACAACCATGCACCGACGATTGAAGCATTTCTGGATCAACTGGGCAGCTTCAAAGCAGCTGTCCATGTATGTAATCCAAAGTCATATTTTGAACCTCCAGCATCGGGTAGTTACAAACACTGCGGGATGCTAATTGCTCCGTGTTCCATGGGCACATTAGGGCGTATTGCTGCGGGCGTATCCGATGACCTCATGTGCCGCGCAGCGGATGTGTGCCTGAAAGAGCGTCGCAAACTCGTGTTACTTGCCCGTGAGACGCCACTTTCGTTGATTCACTTGCGCAACATGACAGCGGTGACAGAAGCCGGCGCAGTCGTTCTTCCAGCATGTCCAAGTTTTTACCATCAGCCTAAAACATTAATTGAGGCTGTTGATACGGTTGTAGACAGAGCAATTGCCCAACTAGGCTTTCAGACAACCGCAAAGGAATGGATGAAGTAAATGGCTTTTGCCCAAACGATGGGGGGCAAGCTGCGGGACCTGATGAACCTCATCCGGTTTGAGCATACGCTATTCGCACTTCCATTTGCAGCTGCAGGAGCCTTGCTGGGAGCGGGGGGATTACCCACGCTTCGGGAGGCAGGCTGGATACTCGTTTGTATGGTCACGGCGCGAAGTGCTGCGATGGCTTATAACCGCATCGTCGACCGTGACATCGATGCGCGTAATCCCCGAACAGCAACGCGCGAAATTCCAGCGGGGAAGATATCTGTAAGGTTCGCGGGCATGTTTACGGCGGTGATGGCCGTTCTGTTCATGGTGGGGGCTTGGATGCTTAATCCGCTCGCAGCGATGCTATCGCCAGTCGCCTTGGCCGTTGTCTTTGGATATTCACATGCAAAACGATTTACGGCATCCGCGCACGTTTGGCTCGGAGTGGCACTGGCTATCGCACCGGTTGGCGCCTGGATTGCGGTGACTGGAAGAATATCAGTTACGCCAATCGTGCTCGCGACTGCGGTTGTCTGCTGGCTGATTGGTTTCGATACATTGTACGCACTTCAGGATGTCGCATTTGATCGTAGTGCTGGTCTACATTCAATTCCGGTTCGTTTCGGTGACCGTGGAGCGTTAGTAATTGCGCGTGCTTCTCACATTGCGATGTTTATTGCCTTATGCTGCCTACCACTTACCACCCAATTAATGTGGCCATATTGGGTTGCGATTGGTGGGGTTGGATGCTTGCTTACGTATGAGCATGTTGTGATGGACCCATCGGATATACGAAAAGTAAACCTT
>JAURHZ010000185.1 GCA_030833025.1 Armatimonadota bacterium | reverse complement strand
TGCATCAACATCTAGGATTTCCCGCCGCGGTAGCTCAAAACCGGGGATGCCAAACCACGATGATCCATGCGTCACAACTTCGGGCTCGGCAACGGTGCAGACACCAAAAAGGACATCCGATGGAAGCTCACTCCCCGGCATCACGACAGCGTGGTTGCCAAAAAAGCTGTCCTTCCGTATATGAACGGGGCCAATCGTCACGCTTCCAGAAAGCAACAGCGGCGTGCCCATGTAAATGCCATCCGCGCAGAATGTAAGGGCATCAAATGTCACCATTTGCGGCACGAGATCGACTAGTGTGCTGATTTCACAGCTCCTACCGATGCGCATCCCCGCAATACGCAGCCACAGCGGCCAGAACAGGCTGCCACTCAGCCAGCGGTTTGCTGAATCAACCAGCCCGGATGTAAGCCAAATGCGCAGAAAGGCAATACTTCGCAAGGGATAGCTGCCAGCTGGAACTGCCCCAAGTAGCCGTGCAACAAGTCCTTCAAAAAGCAATATCAATGGCAATGCTGCGACGGCGGCAAGGGCGGCACACAGCGCAGTGACAACAAGCTGGTCCGGCTTGTTGCTGTCTAGGAGCGCAATAAGGTTGATGTCAAACAACCGGCTACAAAGCCAAATACTGATGATGCCTGCAAGTGCTTCGATAGCCCCGATCGCGGTCGATGCGGCAATTTTGAGGCAAGCGTACATGGCTTCCGAAAGCGGTTTGGCACCTTGGAGTGTAGGAGTATCTGGAGCATCACCAACATCAGCTGCCGGGATTCCCTGGAATGTCCGACCAGATTGGCTAGCTCCCCCAGCGTTCAAGACGGACAGCGGTGCAAGATAAGACTTTTCAGACAGCGTTGCGCCGCCATCGATGACTGCGCGTGTCCCAACGCTTGAGGCATTTCCGATGGTGACATTCTGGATGGTGTAGCAGCTCCGCTGAAGATCCAGCAGCTCGAGTGCTGCATCCTGGCCGATGACGGCATCGTTACCAATATCAAGTAAGTCCCAGCCACCAAGAATTGGGATACTCCCGCGGTGAAAGTGGACTCCCCTTCCAATGCGCGCACCGAGCATCCGCAAAATGATATTGACGATGCACGTTCCCTCAACAAGCCCCCAGGGAATCTGCCGCATCACGTGCATCACGAGCCAGATTCGGAACCCATCAATGGTCCAAATGCCCGTATCGCCAGCCGTGTAGCGACCGATCAGCAGCCATTTGAGAAGCACGGCCCGGATGACCATCAAGCACGCCCAGCCAAGCGTTGTTGCGACACCAACAAGCGGAATTCCAAGGGCTATAACCGCGGGTGGGAGATGCATAGCCGGGAGTGCAAAAGACGCCAGCCACGCCGCCCCAAGGGCCGCGCAAACCAGCTCTGTGAGCAAGACCATCCCTTGTAGGAGGGAAATCAGGAGTGGAAACTGCCTTACGTGTTCACCACTAAGTGCCGGCGGTTGCGCATCGGATGCAGCACTTTCATTTGGTGTTATCCGTAAGGCAATATCCCGGATGGTTCTTGCTTCGTAGATATCCCGCACGGTGATACCAGCGGTAAGAGCATCCTGGCGGAGACGCGAAACCCACTTCGCCGCGAGAAGGCTTGTCCCGCCGCAGCCGAGGAAGAAGTCAGCATCCACAGAAATTGTCGCCGCAGGGAGATCAAGAATGATGGCAGCGGCATCGACTAGGCGGATTTCCATATCCGTTGATGCTGGAATAACTGGCCGCTCACCACCGAGGGGTGGCGCGTTTTCCGGAAGGGCATCCCGCTTGACCTTGCCACCAACCGTTCGCGGGAGTGCATCCGTGCGCGCGTAGCAGCTTGGCACCATGTAAAACGGCAGGCGTTCGGTGAGCTGGTCGCGGATGGCGGCAAAGTCGATGTCATCAACTGCCGTCACAACCCACGCCGCAAGCTCTTCCCGGCCGCCGCTCCCCTGCACACGACACGCGGCTTCGAGAATCCCCGGGCAGCGGACCAGCTCGGCTTCTATGGCCTCCAGTTCGATGCGGTAGCCGCGTAGCTTAATCTGGGCATCGATACGCCCCATGCAGTCAATGTCGCCATTTGGAAGAATGCGTGCGAGGTCACCCGTGCGGTAGATGCGCCCAGCATCCGGATGCTCTACAAACTTTTCCGCGGTCAGCTCTGGGCGATTTCGGTACCCAAGCGCAAGACCCGGACCTCCGATACAGAGCTCGCCCGCATCGCCATGCTGCACGGGTTTAAGGGCATCATCCAAAATGTATGCCACCAGGTTACTGACCGGCTGTCCGATCACAATAGGCAAGCCCGGCACGATTTCCGCCCGTGTTGCGGTTACCGAACATTCGGTCGGTCCATAGCCATTGACGAGCCGGCGGCCGGGTGCCCATGCATCCACGACATCTGTGGGCAATGCCTCCCCGCCAACGTAAATGATTCTTAGGTCCGGGAGAGCCTCCGATGGATTGTCACAGCCCATCGTTCTGAGCAATGTCGGCGGTGGGCAGAGAACGGAAATGCGTTCATTCTGCAGCCAAGTAACAAGATCTGGCCCGAGGCGCGCGATCTCATCCGACATCACGACAACGGTGCCACCTACGGCCCACGCCAGCCAGATTTCCTCAAGCGATGAGTCATACGACAGCGATGACCCTTGTGCGCAGCGATCGCCGGGCCCGATATCAAAATATTCGATGTCGCTTGCCACAAGGTTGGAAATCCCGGCATGCGGAATCATCACGCCTTTGGGCAGCCCTGTAGTACCACTTGTGTAAATCAGATATGCGAGATCACTCGGATCACGGTCTGTTATCTCGGGCTGCTCAGCCGATGCATCGAATGCAATGGCATCATCAAGAAGCACTTTCGCTTTTGGATACCCAACCGCTGCAAGCACATCCGCGAGGTTGTTGTCGGTGATGATAGCTGCCGGGGAAGCATCGGAGATAATTCTGCCAATATGCCCGGCGGGAAACGTCGGGTCCATCGCCACGAATGCAGCGCCCAGCCGGTTGATGGCAAGCTGGGCTGCATAGGCAAGCGGATCTGTCCGCGGCGTGAGGATTGCCACGATATCGCCGCGCACGACGCCTAGCGCTGCAAGCCGGGTAGCGAGCGTAGCGACAATGCGATTCAGCTCCGCATACGTGAGGCAAACTCGCGGCGCTTGCGCGCCAAAGGGCGGCGGGATGTCAAGCGCAATCGCATCCGGCCAGCGCCGAGCGGCATCGTCGAAGAATGTCTCAAGCAGCATCACAGCGTGCATTCTCCCGTCATCGCGCGGCGCAGGCACTCATGTTTTTCAGCGCTTATCGGCATCCGCATTCGTTCGTATCCGGTCAATCCACTTGGGATCATCCATCCGCATCGATGGCCGCTCCCCACGACGCTTCTCAAACTTGGGATCATCCGGGTCCATGGTGTCGGCAGGCTTGAAAATCCTCGGATCAACATTGACATGCTTATACTGTTTGAGCGTCGGCGTTGTGCTGAGCATGTCCGAGAGGTCGGTTGCGGTCATGTCAAAGAGGTTGTTTGGTCCAAGCTTGAAGATTCGGTAAATGGTTTTGATGATGCTCATGATGCTGGTGTGCTCATGGCTTACGTAGCCGGGCTTCACCCACGGACCGAGCGCCAGCACAAAGGAGCGGTGGCGATCAACGTGGTCGGCATCCCCGCCGGAGTCATCCTGCGTAACAAACACAACCATTTTCTTCCACTCAGGCTGCTTCGAGAGGAACTCAACGATCCGCCCAAGGGCAAGGTCATTGTCCGCCATAAAGCTCTCGGTATACGGGAAGCCGCGCGTCGGCTGTGGGTCGGCGCCGTGGTCATTGCAGATGGCGATGTTGATGAAGCGCGGCATTTTGCCACTGTGCTGCTGGCGATACTTCGCGATGTCATCGATAAACCAGTCAGCCCGCACGATATCCGGGATGTTGTTATTGAACGCGGGGAAGTCAAAGCAGGTGTTGTCGAAAAGAACCTTTGGCATCGGGAAGTTGACGAGCATGTTCGCGCCGGACTTTGAATCGACCGAGTCTTCATCGTTGTGCGGGAGCTCATAGCCTTCGCCATAATTACGGAAGCTGATTCCCCCACGTGCGAGATGTTCCCAAAGCGAGCCATTTTCGAGATAGTCCTCTGGAATTTGGCTCCCATTGGAACCAAATGACACCAAGCGCCCCTTGGCGGTGTTACTGAGTGCAAACTCCCAGCCAGCGTAGTAGACACGCGTTGTCCAAATGCTTGGGTAGACGCCAACCAGCCAGCGATGGCCATCCGCAGACCCGACAGGCTCCATGTAGAAGTTGTCACTGATGGCAAACTGCTTGGCGAGCTTGACATGGTTGGGCATGATGGGCATCCGCTCGGAGCGTCCCTTCGCGGCAAGCCAGCCATTTTCACCCAGCTGCGCGTACTCAGGTTCCCCATTCGCACCTTTGAGCTCACCGAAAATGCCATCAAAGGTGTGGTTTTCCTTGGTGATGAAGACGACGTACTCAATATCAGCCGGGATAGATGGACGGTCGGCTTTTACTGGCAGCAGGCCGTTGTATTGCAAAACCTTCTGGGTAAGCGACGGGAGGTCCTTGTCCTTTGGGGTTGGGATGACATTTAGCATCCCCGGCATAGCGGGCATATTAAAGCGCTCATCGGTTTTCTGGCGAGGATTCAGATGCCCCGCTGGTCCCTGACCAATGCCCTTTTGGGTTGCTACAAAGAGGTTTTCATCGAATGGACCAAGCGCGACTTGCGTTGGGTACCAGCCGGTCGGGATGAAGCCGTTGACGAGGGCGATCCGCTCGCCGCGGTCCTGGGCCTCCTCCATCAGGTCGCCGGAGATGTCGGCCACCATCACCGCGTTGTTGTCGGCGTTCGCCACAAAGAGCGTCCGGCCG
>JAURHZ010000184.1 GCA_030833025.1 Armatimonadota bacterium | reverse complement strand
TGGATGCATTGGAATCGCAGCTGGATTCCCCCTGCGCATTGGCGATACCGACGGCAATGTCAAGAGCACTCCGCGCGGTCCACGTTTACCGATGCCTTTGGTGAATAGCATCGTAAAAGGGTATGAAAACACGTGGATTGCAGGTGGCATCCCGGGTCAACGGGGCGTCCTTGCCATGCTGAACGAGCTTTCGCTAGAGGGCAGTATGCCAGTGGCGGTTGGGCAGGAGTGCCTGACAGGTTATGCGGAGCTTAGTGACCGGCAGGTTGTGGTGAACGCAAAAGGTGACCTGTTTAGCAAAACGCGAAACGATAGTTGGCAGGAACAGCCCGCACACCAGGGTGCTTGCACGGGAATACTGGCTATAGGTGAGCGTGGCTTTGTGACGTTCGGCGTGGATGCACTTGTGCACTGCTGGGACAGAAACGGCAAAAAGACAGGAACGCTTGAGGGCCACGCGGCTGCCATTACCAGTGGAATCGTAGCGCCGGATGGCACCCTAACAACAGTGAGTATGGATCGCTCCGTTCGTGTATGGGACCCAGTTCGCCAGCGCCAGAAGATGTTCTTCAAGGGATTTGAGAATGCATTGGTCGCGGTCCATTTAGTAGGAGCATTGGTTGTTGTGATCGATTCAGCTGGGCAAGTTTTCACGGTTGGAGATACGGGAAAACCGGTCAACGCTGGGGCAGCCCCGGGGTATCCGTGCTGCAGCTGGATTGGACGTAATCGGCAAGCAACGGTTTTTGCCGCACTACGCAGTGGAACGATTCACCGAATTCCCATTGGCGTTTGACCGTTTCAGCGCAATTCCTGATAGAGATTCGATGGTTTTCGCTGTATATAGGCGTATGCATATTGTCATTGAAGACAAGGTTTTATGCCTGTGAATATACGAACGATTGCCATTTCCGCGGCGGCGCTGGGAGTGCTGGGCTACCTTGTGTACCGCTCCGAGGATGCGACAACACGCAAGCCGGTTGCCAACAAGGTCACCGTACTCTACTGGGAAAAATGGACCGGCGACGAAGCCCAGAAAATGCGGCGAATCGTCAACAACTTCAATGCATCCCAAGACCGCATTTTCGTCAAAATGCTCTCCATTTCCGGCGTAGCAGATAAGACGCTTTTGGCCGCGAGCGGTGGAAACCCTCCGGATGTCGCTGGGCTGTGGGACACCCAAATGACCCAGTTCAAAGATGCTGGAGCGCTAACGGACCTCGCGCCCCTGGCCAAAGAATTCGGCATCAAAGAAGAAGACTACATCCCAGGTTACTGGAAGCTGATGTCGCCCGGCGGGACGCTCGTCGCATTCCCTACAACCCCGGCAAGCACGGCTCTACATATTAATAAGAAGTTTTTGAAGCCTGGTGAAGAGCCGCCGAAGACACTCGAAGACCTCGATGCCTTTACTGACCGCATTTCCAAAGTCAATAATGGCAAGGTTGAGCTCGCGGGCTTTCTACCCGCGGAACCAGGCTGGTGGAACTGGGGCTGGGGCTATTGGTTTGGCGGGAAGCTTATCGATGGCGACAAGCTGACGGTGAACTCGCCAGAGAATATCCGGGCGTTTGAGTGGGTTCTGTCCTACAGCAAACGCTTTGGTGTCCGTGAAACACAGAACTTCCAGAGCGGATTTGGTAACTTCTCATCACCCCAAAACCCATTCATGTCCGAAAAGGTGGCATCGGTGATGCAGGGCGTCTGGATGGCCAACTTCATCGACCTCTACAACAAAGAGCTGCCATGGATTGCTGTGCCATTTCCACTACCGAAGGACAAGCAGCATCTCAAGGGGATGAACTTTATTGCGATGGACACGCTTGTCATTCCGACCGGCGCCAAGCATAAACGTGAAGCCTTTGAATTCATCGCATTTGTCCAACGCCAGGACCAAATGGAGCTGCTTTGCTCAACGCACGGCAAAAACTCACCGCTCGTCAAGGTCTCCGAAAAATTCTTTAACACCCACCTGAATCCGTACATCCGCCTCTTTGATGAGCTTGCTCGCTCACCAAATGCCGCTTACATCCCGCAGATTGGCATCTGGCCCCAAATGGACAGTGAGCTCAAAAATGCGTTCACTGAAATCAACTTGGGAACCAAGACGCCTAAGGAAGCGCTGGATGCTGCACAGGCACGCCTCGAACCACAATGGCGACGCTACCAACAGCAGGTCATGAACAAGAGCATCACAACAGCGGAGGCACAACCATGAAATCCGAAGCGCGTATCGCTTACCTCTTTGCCATGCCGTGGATTCTGGGCTTTCTGACCTTCCTGCTCTATCCCGTTTTGGCATCGTTTTTCTACAGCTTCACCGACTTCTCAGTTCTCCGCCCGCCGCGCTTTATCGGTATCGAGAACTATAAAGAAATGGTTCAGGATGAGGTTTTCTGGATGACAATCCGGAACACATTCACCTATGTGGTCGCAGCCGTTCCGCTGTCGGCAACCGTGGCGATTCTCCTCGCGATGCTCCTGAACACCAAAGTCAAGGGCCTTGCGTTCTACAGAACGCTGTTCTATGTACCAAGTCTGGTCCCGATGGTCGCCCTTGGCATCCTGTGGCTCTGGATTTTCAATGGCGAGCATGGCTTGCTCAATATGTCGCTAGAGAAGCTCGGGATGTCCAAGCCACCTAACTGGCTGGGTGACCCGGCATGGTCCAAGGTGACATTGGTGATGATTGCGATGTGGGGTTCTGGTAACGCGATGGTTATCTACCTAGCTGGCCTCCAGGATATTCCGCAATCGCTCTACGAAGCAGCCGACCTCGATGGCGCGCGCTTGGTCGCAAAAACCCGCCACGTGACACTCCCCATGCTCAGCCCTGTGATTCTGTTCAATGTCATCATGGGGATGATCGGTTCGCTTCAGGTGTTTGCCGTGCCATACGTGATGTTCCCGAACGGCGCACCAGCACGCTCCACCTACTTCTTCACCACCTATCTCTTCGATAATGCTTTCCGTTTTCAGCGGATGGGCTATGCGAGCGCGATGGGCTGGGTGCTCTTCCTGATCACCCTCACACTGACATTTGTTGCCCTCCGGATGAGCGAGCGGCAGGTTCACTACGATCGGAGCTAGACCATGAAAGCACAAAAATTCAGCACCGCTACCGTTCACATTGTCTTAATTGTGATGAGCCTGATCTTCGTTTCGCCCCTCCTCTGGATGGTAACGACGGCGATCAAGCCAATTGAAGAAACGATGACGGCTACGCCGACGCTGCTGCCAAGCAAGTTTCTCTGGGATAACTTCCCAAAGGCAGTGACGTACGGCAGCAAAGAGCTTGGCTACATCCCGTTTCTCCTCTATGCACGTAACACCTTAATGGTGACCCTCCTCTGTGTCGCCGGGTCTGTCTGCTCAAATGCAGTCGTTGCCTACGCCTTTGCGCGCCTCCGCTGGCCAGGCCGGGATGCGTTCTTTGCAGTAACGCTTGCAACAATGATGGTTCCCTTTCCCGTCTTAATGGTCCCAACATTCGGCCTTTTCAAGTATTTGGGCTGGGTCGGATCCTTCAGGCCACTCTGGGTGCCAGCATTCTTCGGCAGCGCATTCTCCATCTTCTTGCTCCGTCAGTTCTTCCGCACCATCCCGATGGAGCTGAGCGAGGCTGCTAAGATCGATGGTTGCTCCGAAGTTCGTATCTTCACCGATGTCCTCCTTCCGCTAGCAAAGCCCGCACTTGCCGTGGTCGCCCTCTTCACCTTTATGGGGACGTGGAATGACTTTATGGGGCCGATGATTTATCTATCAGATCAGGAAACATTTACGCTTTCGCTTGGTTTGCAGGCATATCAAAGCCAACACGGTGGAACGCAATGGAACCTCCTGATGGCTGCCGCAACCGTTGTCATCCTTCCTGTCATTGTTGTGTTCTTCTTTGCACAAAAGATGTTCATTCAGGGGATTGCCACAAGCGGCCTCAAGGGTTAGCGTCAAGCAGCTGGTATTAATCAAAACCTCCGGTGCGAAAGCAGCCGGAGGTTTTTTGTGTTTTGAAACGAGTTGCAACGACGCGAGTGCTTTTAATGCTGAACGGTCAAGTGCTCCGTTATCATCAGAAACGATAGACTTAAACGTATGACGTTTAACTTTGCAAATCGCAAAACACACGCTTGGATCAGCATTTGCTTTGCTGCCCCGCTGGTCGTCGTAATCATTTCCGGGATACTGCTACAGCTAAAGAAGCAGCTTCCATTTGTACAACCCGTCGAACAGTCAGGAATTGTTCACGAACCGCTTGTGACACCTGCGGGCTATCTGGAAGCCATCAATGCCGCGAAACAAGACGGCGTTGTTACGTGGAAAGATGTCCAGCGCGTAGACATCCGACCATCAAAAGGCATTGCCAAAGTCATTTTGAAAAGCGATGTTGAGTACCAAATAGACCTTGGTAGTGGCCATATTTTACAAAGAGAAATCAGGCGAAGTGACTTTATTGAGTCTCTCCACGATGGCTCGTTCTTCGCAGGAGATATCAGCAAGCTGGGTGTGTTCCTGCCAGCAGCCATCGGACTCCTCATCCTTTGGCTGACTGGCATTTATATGTTCTGGCTACCGCTCGTTACAAAGTGGAAGAAACAAAGGCGGTCCAAAGAGAGTCTCTAGCGCTACGCTGCGAAACCGGCTGACTGGAGATAGACAAGTGCATCCTCCATCAGCTTGACGAGTGCTGCCGTTGTCCCGCGTGACCATTCCATCGGGTATGACGAACGTACACGGTCTCGTATAGCATTATGTAGTGTCGAAACATATGGGCGTGCGACGTGGAGCGACCGCAAGCGCAGTGCATAGGTCCCTCCATAGAGGAACGCCGCCATCGCCGCTGCGGCGTCGCCGTCGACGAAGATCGCCCGGGCGGTCGGGTAGTCGATGGTGACGGTCAGCTCGGCGTCGGGGATGTGGCCG
>JAURHZ010000183.1 GCA_030833025.1 Armatimonadota bacterium | reverse complement strand
ATTTGTGTTTTGCCGCAACGCCGGCGACGCATCGAGTGGCTTTCGCTTTTGAACAGGTTGTGGTGGCTTTTGCATTTCGAACTTCCTCCGGCGACTGCCGTGATCTATCAGCGAGTGTGAACTTTGGTCATCCGCGGGGCTACGCTAAACGATGTGCCATCCGAGAAACGAACAACCCGTTGCTTGGCTCCGGCATTGAAGGCGATGTACGTCCGCTTGTTCACATTCGTAAACGCTGCGTAGGTCGGGATGTCGGCTGTAATACCCGTTTCAACCCGGCCGAGTTTGTTGATGGTGTGCATCCACTGGTAATAGTTGGCCCGCGAGTTACCCGCTTCGATTTCCTGCTTATCAAAGTCGGCTGCAGCAAAGGCGCCCGCTGGGTCGGCGAGGACTTGGTACATTTGGATAACATCCGCCCAGCCGCCGAGCTGCTTCCCGATACGCGGAGGCAGGCTTTGATCCCGCTTGGCATCCTTTTTGTCGAAGGCGATCCGCTCGCGTTCAAGGACATTTACAAATGGTTTGATCGCCGTCCTGTGCGTACCAAGATACAAGCTCCCGCTCTGCAATGGCAGGATATTGATGCCGTGCATATGGATGGGATCGCCTGAGAACCAGGTGGCGTACACCGCTTTCGCGCCCCAGACCATGCTGGCGTACTGCGGCGTAAAGGCATCCGGGTAGTTTTTGTGGATGCCAAACCAGTAGCTATCGATGGCATCCTTTTCGGTGACGTAAAGGTAAATGCCCGCATCCCGGATGGCTTTATTCCCAGTCAGCTCACCCCAAAGAATCAGCCCCGTCCACGCATTCATCGCCTCGCTGCTGGATTCGTTATTGTTTCCATCCGCGAAATCGCCTTTGCCATCCGCCCAAGTGTGGCCTTCATAAATGTCAAAGTTGCGCAAGAATGGGAACATCGAATCGGTGCGACTTGGGTTTGCGCAGTCGCGGATGAGCATTTCCACCATCGGGCCCCACTTCGCCATGGAACCCCATTGTGGATCCTGACGCAGGACTTCGGCGGCAGCTCTAATGAAGTAGCCGTAGTGGAAGTGGTGGTCGTTAAGGGCTTCATCGGAGCCAAAGCTGGCCGGGTACCCGATGAGCGTTCCCCAGGGCTTGTTGTAGTAGAAGAGGCCTTTCGGTGTCCCGGATGCGTTGAAGTAATCCTCGAGGAGGGCTTTTGTCTTGTCGAGTGCCAGCTTTTGGGATGCTTTATCGCCCGTTACACTTGCGATTGCAGAGAGCGTTGCGAGTTTCCCGAGGGCTTTTCCGGTCCAGTAGGTATCGGCGATATCGAACTTGTAGGTTTCGGCTTCACTCGAAATGTAGCGTGCGAGGCGTGCTGGTTCTGGGATACCGACATCCGGGATAACGGGAAGCACACCCTGAAACGGCGTGGTCGTCGTAAACCCATTGCCTTCAGCGAGCTGAATCTCGCCCCGGCTGGTACGGTAGGTCTGTCCGGTTGTTGCATCCTTGGAGCGCAGCACCTGATGTGGCAGCAGACAATAAAGCGTCTTTGTGCCTGCGCCTTGCATCGGCTTGGTTGTGATGGCATACCGCGTTGTCACCACAGATTTGGCTTCGTTGTACTGCCAAGTAACCTTTGAATCCGCGATGTGGTTATGAGCAACCGCGGCAAAACGGGCGATGGTTTCGGCAGAACGATCAGGTAGCAGTGCGACGGAGAAGTAGTCCTGAAGTGATGTTGCCGTCAGAACTTTCGTGCCACTCCCAGCCCATTTGGCACCCGCTGGTGCATAGAGTCCGTAGGTCCGATCGGCGATTTGTACTGTCACTGCTCCGGGATATCCCGCGACAGGCACCGGCATTACAGCATTTGCAAATGTAAACGTTGGATTGCCGCCGCGGATACGACCGTAGACAAATGGCGAGCCGTGACCAAAGGTGAGCTTTAGATTCGCAGCGCTGGTCGCGCTTGCATCCCCAAAACACGCCGTCACAAACCAGTCACTCCAGCTGTCGACACGGGTATCCGGGAAGGTAGCGCTCGCGCTGTGCCCGATGGTGATGTCATTTGGCGCGCCCATGATGGCGGTGAAGACGCCCTCTTTGTTCGCGGTGTAGCCGGTGCCCGGGTAATAAATGCGCAGTCCTTCGGCGTGTGCCTGGATGCCGAGCGGGTGCGGGAACATTTGATTGGAGAACTTCTGAAAAACGAGTGAGCTCCACCAGTCATTGGTTGGCACTGGGCCTTTGACATTGGATGTCACAAATGGCTTTTCGGCGGGCTCCTTCGCGCCGACAGGCAGCCGCGTTGTATAGCTCCCGGCTCCGGCGGCGACAAGCTCTTGTGCCTGCAGTGGTGCAGAAAGCAGAGCGGCGGTGGCAAGGCCGAGCAGACAACGAATGGAAAATTCTGGCATTTTCATGGTGTTTGCCTATCGTACCGGAGGCGGGATGCTTTGCGTTGTACGTGAAAACTTATATTGGCTTTGTCAGTTTTACCGTCAATCCTGCTGTCGTGTTGGCAGCGTTTGGATCGCCAAGCAGGACAAACATGTCAATACCTTTGGTTCGGGAACGCTGCTCGTACGCAAAGTACAAATTCGTCCCTACTTGTGAGCCAATTGCCGAAAGATTGCCTGTCCCATTTTGCGAAACTAAGCGCCCAGACAGTGTTCGCAGGCTGTCAAGACGATACGTTCCAGTGATCACGGCCTGACGTGTTGTGATCGAGCCAAGCCGCTGTTGGTTTACCTGAGCTCCCATAGTGAAGCCCTTTCGAACGAAGAATCCTTGGCCAAATCCCCAAGAACGCACGGGAAAACCGCCTTGTCGCCCCTGCGAAAATCCGACACCGCCGCCTTGAAACAGGCGTCTAGAGTTCCAGTTCAAGCCTCCACCTGTTATCCGATCTTCGAAGTAAGTTCCTACCGCCTGTTGGCGGCGCCCCCCGGATGAGCTGACATTTCCACCAAATCCGTTTTGCAGCTGGACATCGGCAGACATCCCGAGTGTCTCATAGAAGAAGCTGCCATTCGACAGGCGATCGGCATTGTCATATGTCGCATTGACATCGTATGAAAACACCCTCCCCGTATCGAACTGGTTGCGTAACCCAATACTGGCTCCGTTGGATTTTCGGTCTTGGTTGGCGAGCAAACCTAATGTGCTGATGAAGTCACGTGACAGGCTTGACTGAGTCACAGAGTAGCGTAGCTTGCCATTTGTTGCACTGCTGAAGTAACCCGTAAATGCGGAACCACCTTTGTCATTCGAGCCAATCCATGACTGTGCACGGCTAAATATGAGGTTGTTACGGCGATCCCCTGTAACCCAGCCATAGTTCCCATACGCCTTAGCGGTGCGATTCGCCACGATTCCGTACAAGTTGTCTACGGTTGAAAACACCCCAAAATCGCTGAACAAACCCACATTTTGCTGTACCGCTATGACATTTGTATCGCGGTCGAACTTACCGGAACGCATCGATGATGCTAAGAACCCAACCGATGTATTTCCTTGGCGGCCGACGACCTTTGTTCCGACATCGAAGTTACTGATGCGCTGAGAATAAAACAGCTCAGGATCCGGCAGAAATTCAGCACCCTCGGAAAAGAATGGACGCTGGTCTGGAATATACTGCTCGTTGTACGAAAAGTTGACTTTTGCCACCTGCTGCTCAACGGTCTGAAATCCTGGGTTCACAGAAATGAGGCCGGTCAATGTTGGCGAAAATGGCAGTTTTACGTCCAAGCCTTGCATCGCCGAACCACCATCCGTATCTGCCGTTGCGATTGTGAACGGCAGAATCACCGGCTTTGGACGGTCATCCGGGATGGGCTGCTTCAGGCGAAAGTCGGCCAAAAACTGCGGAACGGCACTGGGTGTTTGCCCTTCCGGTGGCAGTGCTGGCCACACGCCGGGATTTGGTTCCCGCGCCATCGCACGCAAAAACAGCAAGCCAATTGCTTTTGTGTTCGGTTGATGACGCATCAACTTGAACGGGATGGACATTTCGCAAACCCAGCCATCCGCGACGCGTTTACTGGATGCAAACCAGTTTCCCGACCAGGTGATGTTCCCGGCTGTTCCACTCTCAAGGCGCTCGAGCTGGGTGCCAAGCGGGTTGACGGCAAATGTGGATGCCCCTCGATGCAAGTGCTGGCTGTCTATGACAACCGTGACGTGGTCATCCCCATCAACGGCTCCGGACCCACGCTGGGTCTCGCTCGCCCGGATTTTGTCGGGTTCCTTGTCGTGGCAATAGAACGCGACATAGAGGTTTTTGCCATCCGTGGTGACCCAGGTCTCGGTCTGCTGAGAAAACGGCGCAGACCCGTTAAAGCGGACATAATCTCCGCCGCGAAGCGCGCCCTTCCAGGCATCATCGGAGAGGTCGCCATCGATCTTTGGTGGCGCATTGGTTGTCGGGATATCAAAGGTGGCCCTATCCGCAGCAGCAGCCGGGGCGGTGAGCATCGCCAATCCCAGAAGCAGCTGAAGCGTAACAAGGTTGGTTTTAGTCTGCATTTCGAGTCTTTTTGCCATTCAGCAATGTGCCAATAAATGTGTACCGGACGCCGAGCTGATACACGCCAAGGAGGATGCCCGTTGTCATCAATGCCACAAACACCAGCTTTATCCCGGCTGGGACTCCAACGCTGTGCAACAAATGCTGGAAGAAAAGCACGACGATGATGTGGAAGATGTAGACGAAATACGATGCATCCGACAAGTAACGAACCACCGGCGACTCTCCCGAGAGCTTGGCGCGGAAAAACCCGATTGTCCCGAAAATGCTAAGCCAAGCATAAAAGCCTTGAACGATTCCTCCGATGAGAAGGCCACCCGTGTCCCGACCAGCAAGCAGAACAATGGCAAGCGGAAAACAAACGACATTCGCGATAACCAGCTCGGCAATCCAGCCCTTTGTTGGCGCGGCATC
>JAURHZ010000182.1 GCA_030833025.1 Armatimonadota bacterium | reverse complement strand
TTCGGAATACCCGATGATTTGGTTAAGCGGGGTCCGGAGTTCATGTCGTATATGCGAGAGTGCTTCCGCTTCGAAGATAGCGTGGCTAGACGGCGCGGGCTGATTATGGCTCATGCGGGGAATTTGTCTCCGAGCTTGGCCTGCATTTTTTCGAGCAACCGTGGGAGTTCGATAGGCTTGGTGTCATAGTCATCACAGCCAGCCGCCAGACACTTTTCGCGGTCGCCCGCCATCGCGTGTGCGGTCAAACCAATCACTGGAATGCCAGCGGTATCTGGATTGGCTTTGAGTGTCCGCGTGGCTTCCCAGCCATCCATCACAGGGAGACTCATGTCCATTAAAATCAGATCTGGAACATCTGCCGTTGCCATCGAAACGCCTTCTGCGCCATCCACCGCGATGCGGATTGTGAAGCCCCGCCGTTCCAACCGCCGGGAAAGCATGTCACGGTTCATTTCGTTGTCTTCGACGATCAATACAGTAGCCATAGTGCCGATATCCTATCCCAGCATTCACACGTGTACACGCTAGAGAGCGTTGCGCTTGGAGTTGATGAAGGTGAGCTGCGAGCGTAGGTTGTCCAAAACTTCACTTGGAGGCACAGCACCCTTTTCTAGAATGGCTGCGCTGGATTGACTTAGCAGCATCCGTTCATCCAATGTCAAATCCTTGGCTGTCAAGATAACAACGGGAATCTGTGCCCAGAGGGGATTCTTTCGGATGGTCTCGAGGACCCCAAAGCCATCTAGGCGCGGCATCATCAAGTCGAGCAAAATCAGGTCAGGGATGCCATTTCCACGCGCAAGATAGTCGATAGCATCCACGCCATCCGAGGCCGTGTAGACCTTCCAGCCTTCACGTTCAAGGGTCCGCTGAAGGAGCTCGCGCGTGTCACGGTCATCTTCAACAATCAGGATTTCGGTTTCATCGGATGCGGGCAAATTGATACGTTCAAGCGCTTTCAAGAGCTGATTTCGGTCAAGCGGTTTGCTCAGGAAATCACAGGCACCCAATGCAAAGCCGAGCTCTTGGGTGTCGCCCATGGTGAGCATAATCACGGGGATGTCTGCGGTTTCCGGGTCGCTCTTTATTGCAGACAGTACGCTCCAGCCATCCATCCCCGGCATCATAATGTCGGATGTCACAGCCATCGGTTTATGGAGATGAACCAGCGCAATACCGCTTGCACCATCCGCGGCGGTGTGCACAGTAAAGCCTTCGCGTGTTAGGAAGCGCTCCATTAGGTGACGAACATTGGCATCATCATCGATGACAACAATCACTCCCTTAGTCCCGGATGTCTCGCCAGAATTTGTCGTCGTAGCAATTGTTTGCTTGTCAGGCGTATTGCTTGGAGTGTCCAGAGATTCGCCCGCATTGGCATCTACGGATTGCAATGGCAGAACAACCGTAAAGGTTGAACCCTTTCCCGGAGTGCTCGCAACGGAGATGTCACCGCCTAGAATCTGACAAAAGCGCCGGCTGATGGCTAGACCCAATCCAGTGCCGCCGTACTTCCGTGTTGTGGATGCATCCGCTTGGCTGAAGGCCTGAAAGAGCTTTCCGCACTGCTCGGGTGTCATCCCGATACCCGTGTCCTGAACAGCAAAGTGGACATTCGGGCTTACACCGGTTTCATCCAGCAACACACTAAGTGTGATGGTGCCATTCTCCGTAAATTTGGATGCATTGCTAAGCAGATTGAAGAGTGTCTGGCGGACCTTTGTTAGGTCACTGGTCATCGTGCCTATTTCAGGCTGAATGCTGAGAATGAGCTGGTTGTTATTTTTTGCCAGAAGAGGCTTGACGGTAGCGGCGACATCCTCAGCGAGCGACTTGACATCAAACGCCTCGAGGTAAACCGTCATCTTGCCAGACTCGATCTTTGACAGGTCTAGAATGTCATTGATGAGGGAAAGCAGATGCTTTCCAGCGCTTTGGATTTTGTTGAGGTCAGGGATGAACTCGGCGACACCGGCATCTTCCGCTTCTTCGGCGAGCATTTCGCTGTAGCCGATGATGGCGTTCATTGGCGTGCGGAGCTCATGACTCATGTTGGCAAGGAAGGCGCTCTTGGTACGGTTGGCGGCTTCTGCATCATCCCGTGCCGCGACTGCCTCAACCCGTGCTCCCTCTGCGGCGAGCTGTGCTTCATGGGCGAGCGCGGATGCCTTTAGCGCAGCATCTTCGTGGCGCTTTGCGGTAAGTAGTGCGTTTGAGAGCCGTCCGGCGAAGATATAGCTAGCTGCGAGAACGAGGAGGACGACGGCGCCGATAAGACCGAGGACTCCCCAAACGAGTGCGAGGGTACGGATTGTCAGGTCAGGTTCATAGGTCGTTGCGACGATGTCAAAGCCCCACGGCGTAAATGTGCTGCGGTGTACCAAATGTCCACTGACATTAATGACATCCGTTGGAGCGTGGCCAGCACTTTGGCTCACAGCGCGCTCAACTGTCTTTACAGGGGCGTGGTCACTGGAAAAGAGAATGGTGTCTTTGCGGTCAATGAGGGAAACAAATCCATTATCGAGGATGCGGATGCTCCCAATGCCTTCCCCCACACCGGCAAGCGTCTCGATTTTATAGCCTGTGTAATAGACCCCAATGACATCTCCAGCTGCGGAGCGGATTGGAGCATAGCTCGTAAAGTAGGGCATACCCAAAATGTCGACAACGCCGGTGAATGATTCCCCCCGAGAGATCGCGGCGAACGCGGGGCCTTTGGGATCAAGGATGGTTCCGATGGCGCGGCTGCCATCCGCCTTGATGACATTGGTCGCGATGCGGACATAGTCGGCTCCAGAGCGGACAAAGAGGGTTGCCGTTCCTCCCATCCGGGCCTTAATCGCATCCACGACGGTGTAATCCGCAACCGCGCTGCGCGCTCCAAAGGAGAGGTTTGGTACGGTTTTTCCGGCGATAGATGCATTTCCACGGATGGATGCTGCACCGTATCGGGTTGCCTCGGCCTCAAGCACTTTTCGGCTTGCGGTCGTGAGCTGACGATAAATAGCATCCGCGGTCGTCAGCTGCTCAATCACCGAGTCGACGGCAGCTTGCTCTGAGCCAGCAGCAATGCGGACCATTTCACCGCGTAAACGTTGGAAACCGAGTATTCCGGCAAGTAACAGCAAAGTGCTGACGGCGAGAAACCAGAGCGCGACATTGCGGCGCACCGATGTGACAGCCATCAAATCCTGCGTGTTAGACATACATCCTCTGCAATAGCTCCGCGACACGGACATCCACCTGCTCACGCCTGCGGACTTCCTCAAATCTATGTAGGAGGTCTTCAGAACGGATTCCCTGCCGCGATGCCCCCTTGAAATCGTGGAGGACTTGGCCCTTATGCATCATGATGATGCGATTACCGAGGTGAACAGCCTGTTGCATCGAGTGTGTAACCATGAGTGTGGTGAGGCGGTCCCGCTCAACGATTTCCTTTGTGAGGCGGATGACCTGATCAGCGCTCTTTGGGTCAAGAGCGGCTGTATGTTCATCCAACAGAAGGAGATCAGGCTTTAGCCAGCTTGCCATGAGGAGAGTCAGGGCTTGCCGCTGTCCTCCCGACAGGCTTCCGATGGCATTATCCAAGCGATCTTCAAGCCCCATGTTCAGGGTTCGGATGCGATCTCGAAGCTCGTTTTGTAGCTGTTTATCGAGTGCCCAACCGAATCCACGAGGCTTGCCTCGCTTGGCGGCGAGGGAAAGATTTTCAGCGATGGTCATCGTTGGCGCGGTCCCACTGAATGGATTCTGGAAGACCCGTCCTATCAGGGATGCACGCTTGTGCTCTGGCCACTTGGTGATGTCATTACCACTAAGGCGGATGTTTCCGCTATCTGTGATAAACGAACCTGCAACCGCATTCAGCAGCGTTGATTTCCCGGAGCCGTTGGTGCCGATGATGATAAGAAAATCGCCCGATTCAAGTGACAGGGAGACATCCTGAAGCGCAAAGACTTCATTGACACTGCCTGCGTGGAAGGTTTTATGGATGTTCGTGATTTCGAGCATTTCAGACAGTCCTTCCTGATGGTTGATTGCCACCCTTTTTCACAAGGCTTCGCGCAACCGTTGGACCAACGAGTGCGGCAAAGACAAACAACGCCGTGATGAGCTTGAGGTCATTCGGATTGAGGCCCCAGCGGAGTGCAATCGCAACCAGAAGTCGGAACAGAACGCTCCCCATAATCGTTCCGGTAACAACCAGCCCCTGCTTGTTAGAGCCGACGAGCACCTCTCCGATGATCACCGATGCCAGGCCCCAAACCATCATTCCGATGCCCATTTGGACATCCGCAAAGCCTTGATACTGCGCAAGCAATGCCCCTGCGAGCGCAATCAACCCATTGGAAATGGCGAGGCCTAAGATCATCATGATGTCGACATCGACGCCCAGAGCGCGAATCATCTGAGGATTGTCACCCGTTGCGCGGATTGCAGTACCAAGATTCGTTTTGAAGAACACGAGCAGAATGAATGCAGCGGCAACCACCACCGCAGACATCGTGATCAACATTCCAGCATCCCGGATGCTAACTTCCCACCCCATCCAGTTGAGGTCGGTCGACTGACCAAAGACTTTAGCCCCGATTCTTTCGGCTACGGTGCTCGTTGACTTGGCATCCACGAGCGGGATGTTACTTTTCCCCATCACGTGCAGGTTGATCGAATACAGCGCCGTCATCACAAGGATGCCCGCGAGGAGCTCGTTGATTTTGCACTTTGTATGGAGAATGCCCGTGATGGCTCCAGCGGCGGCACCGGCAGCAAATGCCACTACAAGCGAGATACCAGGATCGATTCCCTTGATAAGAAGCACGGCTGAGACTGCTGCACCAAAGGTGACGGAGCCTTCAGCCGTGATGTCAGGGAACTTGAAAACGCGAAATGACATGTAAACGCCAAGCGCGAGGAGTGA
>JAURHZ010000181.1 GCA_030833025.1 Armatimonadota bacterium | reverse complement strand
CTGCCCAAATTTCATTATTCGCAAAGTGGGTCAGGGAGGCATCGATGCCCTTGCCAAGCTCCCAGAGTCCGAGCGCCGCTTTGCGGCAAAGACCGTGATTGCTCCGGCTGCGGATGCGTACGCTGACAAGTTCGCAGAAACGATGTCAGGGATGGGTGGGAGCCATGGGCCAGCGATGGACCCTGCGATGCTCCGCCGTATCTACGAAGCGCAGTGCACCCGGGATGACACCATGGCGGAGTCAATTCATCGGGCGATGACAACCGGGAGCGTAGTGCTGCACATTAATGGCGGCTTTCATTCCGAGAGCGGTCTCGGTACCGTCGCTCGTCTCCAGTGGCGTCGTCCGCTCGGGCATCGCTCGACGGTGATTCAAGTCGTACCCGTGAAGGGGTCTCTCAAAGCCGCTGTGGCTCCAAAGGGTCAGCTCACAGGAACGTATGTAGTGTTTGTGAATGACAAACGAAGAAAACAAGAAAGTCAGTGACGAAGTAAATGTTAGTTAGTCCATTGTTGTTATTGTTGACCAGCGGTGTTATGGCGGATGTTCAGAAGTTCACGCCAACAACGAAGATGAGTGGTTATCTCCAGCTAAGGCTGGATACATTGGCATCCGATGGTGCCCCATTCAACAATAATGGCAGCGGTGGAAGTGGTATTCGGCCTGGGACCGGTGGTCCAATGGTCGGCGGTCCGCAGTCTGGTTTCATGGTTCGTCGGGGGCGTATCCGCTTTGACATGGAGACATCCCCGACGCAGACCGTCGTAGCCCAGCTTGACATTCCTAGTGGTGCGGTAACAAACATCCGGGATGCCTACGTCGTGTGGAAATTTCCCGGACAAAACCTTTCCCTGACCGCAGGGCAATTTGTACAGCCATGGGGACAGGAGATTCGGTACAGCTCCAGACTGCGCGAAACGGCTGAGCGCGCTCTGGGATTCTGTGATTCCACCTTTGGAATCCAAATGTACAAGGCGACTACATCAGCGACCGGCGGCGTAATCACTCCGGGAAGCACGATGCCCTTTCTAAATAATCAGGATCGTGACCAAGGGTTTCAAGTTCAGCATAATATTCCAGCATCTAAGTCCCGCCCGACAAACGTTACACTCGGCTGGTTCAACGGGGAAGGGCGTGATGCTGCAGGAAGCAGAAACCTCAATGGTGTGATGGATATGGTAGGCCGATTCCAAACGGTCGTCCCTGTAAACCACATGAACATCACTACCGGGACCAGCATTTACAGCGGTGCGATGGCTGCAAGGACTGGAGCCCCAGTCGCTGGTGTTGTACAGCCCTTTACAAATGGTGCGCGTCAGCTGGTTGGCGCAGACATGCAGTGGATTGCGAAATCTGGTACGGAAGTACGTATCGAAGGCTTCACTGGACGCTTTGAGCTCACCCCGGATCGTGCCCAGTACATGCCAGGAAACCATGCATGGGCTTGGTACGCGGTTTGGAAGCAACCCATCGGACGTAATCAACACTTCTTCCTGAAGTTTGATGACTTCCGTCCAGTAGCGGATGGCAACCGATTGGTGGCAGGTGTCAAGGGAAGTGATCTTGAACGGAAGGTCTTGACGGTAGGATTTGGTAATCGTGTTCAGCCTAATACTCTTTGGCGAACGACGGTTCAACACGGTCTTAATCCATATGATCCATCTGCAACCGATGGAATGCGTTCCCGTGTAACCGTTATCAGCACGGAGCTTCAGGTCGAGTTTTAGTGCCGACTCTGCTCTGTATCCACGGCTGGCCGATGTCATCCGCGACGTTTTCAAGCCTCGCGGATGAGCTCTCTGAAATCTCTGTTGTCGCTCCAAACCTGCCTGGCTTTGGAGCGACAACAAGTGATGGTTGTGGACACAGCCTTGCGGACTATGCAGAGTACATTTGCGAAATTGCCGATGGAATCGATGGCGATGTCCACCTCGTCGGATTATCAATGGGCGGGAAGATTGCCATGCAGGTTGCGGCAAGCCAGCCAACGTGGCTGCGTAGCCTGATTCTCCTCGCGCCAAGCTACCCGGATGCGACCATCGTTGGCCCTGATGCTGTCGCAGCCCAGCTTGCGGCTTACGGCGATCCGGATGCCTTGAAAGCTCTCGTCAATGGCTGGGCGAACGACACAAGTCCACTTGTCGAGTGGGCGCTGCAGGCAAGCGCCGATGCATATGGATGCTGGTTGACAGCTGGCCGTCCCGCGGACATCTCAAATATAGTCAAGAACATAGAAGTTCCCACGTTAGTCCTGCACGGTGCGAATGATCCTCTACGTACAGCTGCTGGATTAATGGAGCGGGTCGTCGACCGAATTGCTTGTTCCGAGCTGCGCGTTGTTAATGGCGCATCGCATTGTATTCAAATGGACCAGCCACACGAAACGGCACTGGTGATCCGGGAATGGTTGGGCCGTCAGCGTGGCTAAAGGCTTTCTCCGCCACGCGCCGGGCGGTCCCGAAGCGATTAATGATGCATCGTTTGCAGATGACATTTCAGACCCTGGGCAAACATATGTCATCGAGTTCTGGTCGGCAGGCTGCGCGGCGTGCGAGCGTATTGCCGGTGAACTATCCGTCGTTTTTGGTTCTAATCCCACGATAACCATTTACACGGCAAATGTGGATGAAGAACCTGAGCTCGCATCCAGGTGCCGCGTGATGGCATTACCTGCCGTTCTGGTCTTTCGTTGCGATGCAGAGGTGTTCCGTTCCCATAGCCCGGATGCCCCGCGCGTAGTGGCTGCATTCATAAATGGCAACGCGGACATCAGGTAGAATCATCCCGCAATACTTACTTGGGAGACGCCACACAATGCCAGCATTTGGATGGGATGACATCGAAGATATCGCAATCGGGCTTGCTGAAGAGCACCCTGATCTTGAGCCGCTGAAGGTGCGTTTTACGGACCTTGCCCGGATGGTGGCTGAGCTTCCAGATTTCAATGGTGGTCCTTTGGATGCATCCAATGGCCGTGCAAATGAAGGCCGCTTGGAAGCGATTCAAATGGCTTGGCTGGATGAAGTAAACGACAAGTAAGCATCTCGGCAGGAATGCAGGCATCCGGCGGTGAACCGCCCGGACATGATGACGATTGGTTTACGGCTTCCTGGGGCGTGTAGCCGGCTCCCATTTCCAGAGTTTGCGCAGTGGTGTGCAGGCGCGGGTTTTGACTGTATTGACCTGCCGGAACCATCGCAAGAGCGTGTGGATGCACTGAATGCGGCTGGACTTGCGATTGGGACGATTGACCTTGGGCCAACGCAGAAGCTTTTATCCCCGGATGATGCGGCGCGTGCTGAAGGCATTGCCGAAGTATCAGCGCGCGTGCGTGCCATTGCGGCGGTCGGAGGGACAAAGGCATTTTGTGTCTTTTACCCGGCGGACCACGGGCAGGCCCGTGGCGTTAGTGTCGAGAACTTCTGCAAGGCATTTCCTGAAGTTGCGGCGGTCGCCGCAGAGGTTGGGGTTCGCTTCGCGATGGAAGGCTGGCCAGGACCAAATCACAGTGCTATCGGTGTAACCCCGGAGACCCTGCGTATTATGTTTGCTACAGATACATCCGGGACACTTGGCCTCAACTACGATCCAAGCCACTTGGTACGCGTAGGCGTTGACTATAAGCGCTATCTCCGTGAGTTCGGCCACCTTGTTGTACACGCGCATGGGAAAGACACTGCGCGTGATTCCGAGGGGCAGTATCTCTATGGTCACTTAGGGCCATCTGTGGACAAGGCCATCGGTTGGAGCGGCGGTGACTGGCGCTACTGTATTCCTGGTGAAGGGGATGTCGATTGGACGCACGTCTGTGCAGAGCTGAACCGTCATGGCTTTGATGGCACAATCGCTATCGAGCTTGAGGATTTCCGTTACAACAATACCGAGGATGGTGAGAAGCGTGGGCTGAGCCGCGCGCGTGCACACTTGCTGCCTCTCCTCTAAGGTGTTTTTTGGTGCGCTGTCAGCCCCGGTGTGGAGTTTCCATATCCGGGGCTGATTAGTTTTTACAAAGCACAGCTACTAGCAGTAATCTGACGCACATTTTGCCAAAGCCACTTGTGCCAACCATCCCAAAATTCATCCCCACAACCTGTATCCGCCTCCGGTAGAATTACCGAATGAACCCAGCATCTCCTGAAAACACACCGCCTGTTCCGGGGTATGTCGGGGATGCCATCGCGACGGTTCGCCTCCTCGATGACAACACTAGCAACCAGATCGCCGCAGGCGAAGTTGTCGAGCGACCGAGCAGCGTCGTCAAAGAACTCGTCGAGAATGCACTCGATGCCGGTGCTACTCGAATTGATGTCGATATCGAGGATGGTGGTCGTGGCCTCATCGTTGTTCGGGATAATGGCTTTGGAATGAGTCCGGTCGATGCAGTCCTTTCGGTTCAGCGCCACGCAACGAGTAAAATCACCACCGCGGATGACCTTCTCGAAATCACGACATTCGGGTTTCGCGGGGAAGCCCTTCCATCGATTGCGAGTGTCTCTGACTTTTCGCTGACGACGAAGCGCCACGCCGAAGAGCTGGGGACCCAGCTGGTCATTCAGCATGGGAGTGTCACATTTACAGGGCCGGCTGCGTGCCCGGATGGCACTGAAATCCGCGTTGCCAGCCTCTTTTCAACAGTCCCTGCTCGCCTGAAATTTCTAAAGTCAAACCAGACCGAGCTCAACCATATTTCCGACTTTCTCCAGCGCCTTGTGCTCAGCCGCCCCGATGTCGCAGTTACGCTCACCCACGATGGCCAGACAAATCTGCAGTTTGCGGGTACGGGTGATGTCGCGGCATCCCTGGGGGCTGTCCTCGGCCGGGATGCTGTCAAGGACATGGTTCCGCTGACCTGTGAAACACCTGGGCTGACGGTGCGTGGATGGGTTTCTAAACCGAGTGTTACCAAGGCAACTCGTGCTGGCCAGTACTTCT
>JAURHZ010000180.1 GCA_030833025.1 Armatimonadota bacterium | reverse complement strand
GCATCCACCAGTAGTGCGATGCCTTTCAAGCTCTTCTGAAGTGCGGCACCAACTTTTGGGCGCCCCACAGCCAGCTTTATGCAGAGGCGTGTCAGGGAGTTACGTGCAACAAATGCGTGCTGAATCGTGCGCCAGCTGGTGTCACGACGCTGCGCACGGACGACATCGAGGCTGCCATACGCATATGGTGTCTTCAGCCAGCTTTCAAAAGTCCTGTCAGGGCGATGAACTGCATTTGCAGCAAGCTCAACCTTGAATACGACATTTTCCTGTTTCCACAGACGGGCGGCAAGCTCGACATCCTCCTGACGGGTAAAGCCTTCATCGAAGCCGCCAACCGCCAGCAGCAGGTCCCGTCGTACGGATGCGTTCCCGGTATAGAAGTGATTCGGTCCGGCCTCTGTCCATGCACCCGATGCAAACTGGGCATATTGCTTCTCAAGCATCAGGTGTTCCCAGCGAATCCAAAGCGGCTCAGTCTGTCCAAGCTTTACGTCGCGACGCTGCGGTCCGATAACCACCAGAGGTTCCAGAGCTTGATGCAGCTTGAAATGCACTTCCAAGCACTCGGGGGATGGTTCGATATCGTCATCCAGGAAGACGATGACCTTGCCTTGTGCTTCTCGGATACCCGTATTGCGGGCGCGTCCAGGTCCGCCATTGGTCAGGTGGATGGGCCGCAGTGTGTAAGGCAATGTCCCAACACGGCCATCCAAATAAGCCTTTGTGCCATCCGGGGAGCCATCGTTAACAACCAAAACCTCGAATGCATCAGGCGTAAGCGTTTGCTTCGCGAGCCCTTCGAGGGTTTTGTGGAGCAGTTTTTGCCGTTTGTAGGTGGGTACAACGACGGAAAGAAATGGTTCCATGGAACGTTGCATCGTAAGTCCTAGATATGACCCATTGCAAGTAAATATACTTGGTCTTGATCAGATAACAGACGTGTGCGTTACTCCCCCGCTTCCAGCATCCGCTTGTGCAGCATTCCTAATTTATAGAGACCTCCACCGTAAAAAACGATGGCTAGAACGGTAAGTACAATCCAAAGCCCTCCCAGCGGCAGCATACCGGCGAGAGCAATGGGAAGACTCAACAACGTAAACAGGCCAATGGCCTTTCCGAGTTGGCGCGTAAAAATAGGCATATTTAGCACCCGAATATAGACTCCGACCAGAAGAACCTCGAGGACGACATCGGATGCCAGCGCCCCCAGGCCACCATTGCCGAACAACTTTTGTGTCGCGAAGGTAAGGAGAATGCAGACAACAGGCACCAAACAAGCAACTCGGATCGTCCCGGATACCATTTTGCGTTGTAGCCCAGCTGCAACGATGGCACTCGTAAGCATCATCGCGATGTAAAGTAACATCGTCATTGGCGCTGACAAAGCGAGCATCAATGGCCCATAGATAAACTTCGGATATAGGCCAACGATTGACAATACTTGCTTGCCGTGGAATATGAACCCGATGAAGACGGGAATACAAACGAGGAATGCTGATCTCAGAAGGGCTTCCAACTGACGTTGGAAGTGATCAGCCCCTTTCAGGAAAGCATTCGTCAGCATTGGTAATCCAAGCTGGCTGAATGCAACCGGCACAAACATCGCGCTCCCAAGCAAGCGTTTCGCGACGGAATAGCCACCGATGGCTGCTGGTGTAGCCACATACCCAAGAACCAACATAACTAACGGATCCTTGAGGTGAACAAAGACGGATGCGCCTGCGAGGAAGAAAAACTGACCAAACACAAAGCGAATGTCTGCACTAAGTGGTGTCAACGATGAAGTATTGGTTCGGTGAACACCACGATAGGTCCGCCAGCTTAGTCCAATACCGATGACGTCAAACAGCACCGGTGCCCAGATAAACGTGTGCAGCGGCTGGTGGGTTATTGCCAGCGACACGATGAGAGCCGCGCTCATCCCACGTTCAAGCAGCTGAATAACATTTGTACTTGAAACCTGGCCAAAACCACGAATCACTTCCTTGATGGAACCAGCAAGATGCCCTGAGATTGAGCAGATGATAGCGAGCGAAACGTAGATCGTCGTGTCTTGTGGGTACTTTACAATCCACGCGAATGCATTGAAGAGGACCAAAACCGATAGACTCACCGCCGACTTAAGCCCAAACGATGCGATTACCAGGTTTTTTGAACGTGAGGCATCGGTAGTGACGGTACGACTGATTACGCTAGAGAGCCCAGAATCACAGATACTGCCTACAAGAGCCGTTACGCTGAATACAACAGAAAAAATGGCATATTCATGCAACGTTCTGTACTTGGGCAGGATGTAGGTTGATAGAAGCGCGAAACCCCATGACAACACTTGTGTCAAAATCGTTACTGCAAGCTGTCGCCCAGACTTTTGCACGACCATGGGTTGATCCATCGTTGGTTCAACGGTCATGCCTTTGCCAACCTAGTCTGCTTACCTAGCCCACGACTAAGGACCATCGCCGGAACCTCCACCACTCGGTGAAAGATCCACGTCATTCCCAGCAGGATTGCAAAACCAAACGTCAGTGAGAAAACGAGCCGTTCAGTGTGTGTCAAGTCAAACATCGAAATAGCAACTTTTAGGAGAGCGGCTTGAACCGGCACGTGGAGGAGATACAGCGAATAGGAGCGCTCGCCAACCCACACAATAGGCTTCCACTCAAGAACTCGGCGGAGAACTGACTTTACATCGGCACAGGCCATCAATAGAGCGGAAATCGCAACCATGACCACTGCATCTTGTGGTAACTGCAGTGTCTGATATTGGTGAAATGGCACTGAATTTGTCCACATTGCGACGCATGCAAGCCCGCCTAGAGCTATAAATGGCCAGGCTACAACCGATCGTAAGTACATTGCTACAGAATGGTCAGACTTGGTGACCCAGCTTGCTCCCATTCCACAAATGAATGCCCCAACAAAGTGAATGGCAGCTCTGTCTAATCGAGTATCGGATACTAGGAAGCTGATGCCATATGCAGCGATACCGATAAGCGCCGCGAATATCCAGCCATTCCGCTTACGCAAAAGTGCAACGAGTAGTGGAAAAAGCATATAGATATGCAGCTCTGTCGCAATCGACCAGAGAGAATAGTTGATTTGACCTGTCCCGAAGACATTCTGAATGAGAAGAAAGTGAGCCAAAATATCGCTCAGCCTTGGGTGCGCTGAAAAGTCAAAGTGCATCCCATTCGGATACTTGAACATCGTAAAACAGATTAGGATACTGATCACGAGTGCAACGTAATACGGGGGAAGTATTCGTGCGATACGTCGGGCCATGAACTGACCAAAAGCAACTGGCTTTGAAAAGTCAGTACCTGCGAGGGGCAGACCAAGACAGAATCCACTGACCACAATAAATGCCGTCACAGCGTGGTGTCCAAACGCGAACCAAAGCTTTAGGAAGGACAACATCGGTGGGATGTCAACCCGGTAAAGCACTGGAAATGCCTCTGCGGCAGCGTGGTTTAGCACGACTGTCAGGCAGGCAAGCGCTCGTAACCCCTCGACATAGTTGTAGCGTGGGCGAACACTTTGCAGTCCATTGTCAACTAGCAATGGTCTTTGCCTCCACCAGCTTCGTACATCCACGGTTGTACAATGCCCGCTCCACCAATCCAAGAATCAATCCCATAAAGATCATGTTGCGGTACACACTAAGCTGAAGGTCGAGGAGACCAAACAAGACTTCCATCACGACAATCGAGAATGCCCAGAGTGCAAGTAGCTGTGACCAGGGGTTGTCATCCTTTTCAGCAAGGATCATCAAGCGGCAGATGCGCACAATCGCAAACGCGATGATCATCCAGAAGGCAACAAACCCAACCGTACCGGTACGCATCCACAACCACAGAATCTGGTTATGCGGAAGAATGTCCCAGAGGGCGTAGTTCTTCGAGATATCGGCCATCGGGTGGTTTTTCAAGAATGGCTTGCCATATCCATATCCGATCAGCGTCGTGAGTGGTGATTCCTTGATGGTGTCCATCATGTTCGCACTCTCGGCTTGACGATAGAGGTCGGATGACTCATCACGTGCATTTGGCTCGAAGTGGCTTTTGATGGCACGGGCAGGCTGCGCAATCGTCGATTCAGAATTCCTAAATGTGTAGTAGTAAACTGGCCCCACAGTAACCATCAGGACACCAAGGATAATGGCCATTGTGCGCCGCTTCGGCATCGCACGGATCGCCGCCATAACTAAAATGGGCAGTGCAATGACAAGCGCAGCGGTGCCAGCACGGCGGTTTGTCGCCAGGTTTCCAAGCACGACAGCAGGATAAAGCAACCACAGCCAGACCATCAGGGATCCACGCATCTTGACAAGCCAGGCAGCAAGCAAGAGACCAACAAAACAACAGAAGGAGAATGCTTCTTCGTGCGAACCAACACCCTGATCAGGAATGGGAAGCCCCGCAATCAGGACATAACGGCGGTAGCAATAGACGAGGCCCTTGATTCCCGCACACACCGTGAAGAACCACGCAAAGCGGCGTATATCCTTGTTTGGGTCCGCAATATTGAACGCAAAGAGGTACATCACCAACAGGTAAATCTGTGAGCGGATTTCCTGAAGAACAATGGTGTGATCCTGGCCTTCACCGAATGCGCGAACAGTGTTCAAAAGCACCATAAAGGTGTAAATAGCAAACGGCCAGATGATGGTTCCGAACTGAATCTTGACCGTACGCATATACACGTTGCGAACCATGTTCCCGAACCCGGCAACAAGGAAGATTAGCTCAAAGAGGTTGATTGGGAGGGCTTCAAAGCTCATTCCACGGCGCTGAAAGATGGTGTTCACATTCCAGAAGAACGGCACCTGATCAAAGAAGCCTTCAGATATATCTCCAGGGAGGACTTCAAACAGGATGGCCGCCGGGAAAATGATGTAAAGCGACAGCTTTCGGTAGCGCCACAGCAAGAACGGGACGACAAAGAGTGCAATAAACACCATCG
>JAURHZ010000017.1 GCA_030833025.1 Armatimonadota bacterium | reverse complement strand
CTTTTCCAGGTCAGCCACTTGGTGGGTCAGGTTGGGCAAGGTGCTTTCGTAGCGTTCGGCCAGCTCCTTCACGCGCTTGGTCAAACCCTGGCTCACGCGGTCCAGTTCCCCGTTGATTGACTGCTCCAAGGTAATGGGCACGATGCGTTTTGCAAATGGCAGTCAAGCACTCGGTTATATGGGGCCTCTGGACATTTCCGATTCATCCGAACAACGTCTCCAAAACCTGATTGAAGAGCACGGCTACAAAATCGGAGAAGCGGGAGACATGCTTGCTGGGGATGCGACATTCCACGATGGCTGGTGTATCCACGGAGCGCCGGGGAATGCGAGTGATGCTATTCGAGCGGTGATGACGATTATCTATGTCGAAGCGGATGCTGTTGTCACCACTCCTGACCATGTCAGCCGCGAGAATGACCTAAAGACTTGGCTACCGGGCCTGCAGCCGGGTGATAAGGTGTCCAGTCATCTCAATCCTGTTCTCTGGCCCGCAACTAGTTAGTGGTTGGAACACAAGCGACTAAAAATCGAGTAATGAACATCGGCATCAGAGTGGATGCCTATAATAAAGGAAACAGATATGACGAAAAATCTCCGATCGATGACTGCATTTGCAGCGATCTTGAGCATCGCTGGTGTCGCCAGCGCCGACATCACGGTAACCCAGCGCATCACCATGGATGGCATCCCGGAGATGGCAGGTGGTGGACCTGCTCCTGCGCCAGCGCCTAAGCCTGCACCAAAGCCGGCCGCTGCGAAAAAGCCAACACCAGGTAAAAAGGGTGGAAAAATCTCTACATCCAAGCCTGCGCCTGCCCCAGCGGCTCCGCAAGCTGCGCCGGCAGCGGCTAATGCTGATGGTGTCCGCGAGACAGTGATGCAAGTTAAGGGCAATGTCATCCGAACGGTGGCTGGAGATGTTGTTTCCCTGACTGATGTCACAACCGACGATGTCACAATGTTCAACACCAAGGACAAGACGTTTGCAATTCTCAAGGGTGGAAAGCTCCCCGGAATGCCCGATATGTCGGAAATGATGGAGAGCAAGGTGATTGGTGAAGTCAAGCCCGATGGTGGAGCAGCAGATGTCGATGGACGTGCAGCTCAAGCCTACAAGGGACTGATCAAAGTGGAGATTTCTCCAAAGGCGGGTGTCCCCCTTCCTTTCGATCCATCCAATGGCCCACTCCTCACCATGAACATGAACTTTTCGGCAACGGTTACAAAGGCTGTCAAGCTCGATGAATCGGTTCTTGCAAAGCTGGGTGCCAAGGCTGCGTCTGGTGGAATGGCAGCGATGATGCCTGGAGCGGGGGAAATCGCTAAGAAATTTCAGAGCATTATTGGGTTCCCATTGACATCGAATATGGAAATGACCATCGAGAGCGCGATGGCGCTTCCAGGTCTCCCAGAGAAGCCAATCAAGATCAAAACTGAGACGATCAAGCTGGATGAAACCGATTTAGATGCTTCCCTCTTCAAAGTCCCCGCTGGCTACAAGCAGGTTGATCCTGAATCGATGATGGGTGGTATGGGGATGATTCGTATGGGTGGATAGTTTCTCCATCGACCAAACTCAGCGGCACCACAAGGAAACTTGGCGGTGCCGTTTGTTTTTAGAATGTCACTTCACACAATGAATATCCTGAACTCGGAATAGCCATGCCAACCAGATAGTAGCGTTTCTTTTGGTACTACTTTCGGCTACGATAGGGCATGAACTATCTACCAGCACCTAACCGCTACGAGGTCGGCCGATATCGGCGCACCGGTCGCAGCGGTCTGCACCTCCCTGAGATTTCGCTTGGTCTTTGGCATAACTTTGGCGGCGTCGATGTGCTTGAGACACAGCGTGCAATGGTCCGCTACGCCTTCGATCAAGGCATCACCCACTTTGACCTCGCCAACAACTACGGTCCACCTCCAGGATCAGCTGAAGAGAACTTCAAGCAGCTGCTTGACAGCGATCTACGACCATTTCGCGATGAACTGGTGATCAGTACAAAGGCTGGCTACCGAATGTGGCCTGGCCCCTACGGCGAATGGGGTTCCCGTAAGTACTTGATTTCTAGCTGTGATCAAAGCCTGAAGCGTATGGGACTCGAGTATGTTGACATTTTCTACTCCCACCGCCCAGATCCAAACACGCCGCTTGAAGAAACCATGGGTGCACTAGACCAGCTCGTCCGTAGCGGCAAGGCTCTTTATGTAGGTATCTCCAGCTATTCTGCTGAGCAAACGAAGGAAGCGGCGGCTATCCTCAAAGCGCTCGGAACACCCTGCCTCATCCACCAACCGGTGTACAACATCCTCAACCGCTGGATTGAAGACGGCCTCACCGATGTCCTTGACGAAGAAGGCATTGGCTGTATCCCCTTTTGCCCGCTTGCTCAGGGCTTGCTCACAAACCGCTACCTCGAGCGGATACCTGAAGACTCACGTGCGGCAAAGTCACACGGCTTCCTACAGGCCAGCGAAGTCGAGCGTCAGCAGGTACGTATCAAGGCGCTCGCAGCGGTCGCGGATGCACGTGGTGTCTCACTCGCACAGCTCGCGCTGCAGTGGGTGCTTCGCAAGCCTGTTGTTACAAGCGCGTTGATTGGCGCGAGCTCTGTCAAGCAAATCGAGGAAAACCTCGCAGCGCTCGGCGGTGCCGAACTTTCATCCGATGAGCTCGCGGCAATCGATGCCGCATGTGCGCTCTAGGATTGTGATGTTTCCGCACTTCGGGCAGTGATAACTTCCCGGAGTGCGGACTTCAAATCATCGATGTCGGATGGCTGAATACTACGCATATCCAGCAGAACACATCCGTCCTTTAGTTGACTTGCCACAGGAACGGTTCCCGCAAGAAGTGCATCGTGGATGCGCTGAGCTCCGCCTCCGGAGAAACGTATCGCCCGGCTTGGAACGCCTACTGTCGGCGCCGCCCCGGCTCCGATCGGACACGAGCTGTCGACAACATCGATAGCCATCCCCTTGCCGACTTGGCACTCCTCAAGGATGCAAGCGGCACGATTGTTTAGGTCGTCAATGGACAGCTCCAACGCTGCAATAAATGGGATGCTTCCTTCGCTCATCCGCACATATTCTAAAAGCGTCGCTTCGAGTGCAGCGAGGGTCAGCTTGTCTGGGCGAAGGGCACGCATGAGTGGATGGCGTTTACACGCATCGATGTAGCGCTTACTCCCGACGATGATTCCGGCCTGTGGGCCACCGATGAGCTTATCTCCGCTAAACCAGATGAGGTCTGCACCATCCGAGACCGATTCTTGAACCGTTCGAATCCCATGAATGCCAAAGCGGCCGAAGTCGATCAGGGCTCCCGCACCAAGGTCTTCTCCAAACGGGATGTTATGTGCTTTTGCGATTTCGGAAAGCGTCGCCGATGGGACCTCGGAGACAAAGCCTACCATGTCAAAGTTGGACCGATGGCACCGCAAAATGCATCCAGTTTGATCGTTTATGGCATTTGTATAGTCGTGTGCATGGGTTCGGTTCGTTGCGCCAACGCCAACGAGACGGCATCCACTTGCTTCAATGACATCGGGCATGCGGAACTGCCCGCCAATCTCGACCATTTCCCCGCGGGAGAGGATGACATCACGGCCCTGCCCGAGGACAGTCACGGCCAAAAGTGTCGCCGCGGCATTGTTGTTCACAACGGCGGCAGCTTCGGCATTTGTCAGGATTTGTAGGAGGGCGCTGACATTCGCATGGCGATCACCTCGCGTACCGGTCGCGATGTCGAATTCCACATCCACGGTTGCAGCTGCTGTGTTGAGGGCATCGGATGCGCGGCTCGATAGAACAGCTCTCCCAAGATTCGTGTGAAGCAAAACGCCAGTTGCATTAACAACGCGTGCCGTTGAATGGGTTGCTGTGGCGCAGCGGCAGATTACCGCGTCGCAAATAGCATCTGTGGCATTCAGATGGACTTCGCCTGCTAGAAGTCGCATTCGGTAGTCATCGATCACGCTTCGGACAATGGATGCCAGCTGAATATGTCGAATGCCTTGATCAGTCAGTAGGTCCACGATTTTGCCTACGGCTGGTAGCGTTTTCAGCAGGTCAGCCTTGCTCACATCCCGCCTCCGGGCGATGTAGCTACGTAATGTGGAATGAGCGAATCGATGTCTGCGAATTTCCCCTCGGCCATAAGTGGTTCTGCGAGCAGACATGCACCAAGGGCAAGATTCCCTGTCGGTGAACGGGCATCGGCAATACCCTGTCCGATGGTGAGCTCAGCGGATGGCAAGTGTACAGCCAGCCAGGCATCCCAAATGTCAGTAGCTACAGCGACAGGCCCAATACTAGGCGACTTTGCAGATACCGGGTAGACCGCAGCGATGACTTCATTACGTTTCGATGTACAAACAACAGCTCGGTTTATTGTGATGTCCTCGTAGGCAGCAGCATCAAAGGAGGATATTCCGATGACTGGCTTACCTAATGCAAAGGCGAGGGTCTTTGCGTACATCACCCCCACACGGACACCAGTAAAGCTTCCGGGGCCAGTTCCGCAGACGAGGCATTGGATGTCCGTAAGCGTCACGTTACTTTCGGTAAGAAACGCTTCGATCATTGCTGGAAGCTGTTCGATGAGCTGGCGGTTGTGACTGAACTGTGTGCACTTCACCGTATTGTTTGCTTGATCAATGAGTGCGATGTAGCAGTTTTCGCCTGATGTATCAATGCCAAGAATCATGAAAGATCTCCGTTTCCATCGACAGTGATGGTTCTTACGTCTGGGTCGGAATCATCTTCGAGAAGTGTGACGGTGATGTCTGGAAGAGGACCAGCATCCGCAAACATTTCTAGCCACTCAATAAGGAGGACGTACCCATCGTTCAGGTAGTCGTCGAGTCCGAGATTGAGAACATCACGTGAACTACAGCGATAGGCATCGATGTGGCAGAGCATTAACGTTGGCGTTGGAACTTCGTGGATAACAGTAAAGGTTGGGCTTGAGACGGGGTGTTCGGATTTCAGGGATGCGGCGATGGCAGAGACGAGGGTTGTTTTGCCAGCTCCGAGGTCCCCAACGAGAGAGACGATCATCCCTGGTTTCAGCAATTTAGAGACGGCCGCAGCGGCATCATGGGTCGCCTGAATTCCACCTTTGAACATCTGCACGTGGTCAGTTTAGCATGCCTATCATGCTACAATAAAAGGTCATGTCAACCGAACTTCTGCGAACACCTCTCGCTGAGCTGCACCGGTCCATCGGAGCTAGAATGGTGCCCTTCGCCGGCTGGGAAATGCCGGTTCAATATGCTGGAGTCATCGCCGAAGTGAATGCGGTCCGTACGGGCGTCGGCATCTTCGATGTCTCTCACATGGGCCGGATGATTGTACGTGGTGCGGACACTCTGGCCTACCTGCAATCCCTTGTCCCGAGTGATTTGAGTCGCCTCAAGGATGATGCAGGCTGCTATACATTTCTACCGAATGCAAGTGGCGGCGTCGTGGATGACATCATTGTCTACCGACGTACAGAAACTGAATTCTGGGTTGTTTTCAATGCAGGATGCCTTTATAAAGACCGTGCGTGGTTCCAAGGGCATACGGCTAGCTTTGATGTCGTCATCGATGACATCACCGAGCGAACAGGCCTGCTCGCTGTCCAAGGGCCGGCGGCGATGGCTCTCCTTGGCGACTTTGTGGATTCCCATGCTCGGTTTGGTATTGGCGAAACAGTTTTTGCTGGCATCCCGATAACTGCGGCAAGAACGGGCTATACAGGCGAGGATGGCTTTGAGGCATTTGTCGCAGTGGACCAGCTGGAGCAGCTTTGGACGGCTTTCACCGATGCGGGTGTAGTTCCATGTGGGCTCGGTGCTCGTGATGCGTTGCGTCTTGAAGCGGCTTATCCGTTGTATGGCCACGAAATGGATGACGATGTCAATCCATTCTCAGCTCGCCTCGGGTGGGTAATTCACAAGAAAAAGGCTACTGACTACGTCGGGCGTAGTGCAGTTGAAGCGGGACGTGGCAATGCCGAGATTCCTGCGCTCGTTGGCCTGATTATGGATGGCCGGCATATCGCACGTGATGGCTACGCTGTCCAAGATGAAGCAGGCAATACGCTTGGTCACGTAACAAGCGGCACATTTTCACCGATTTTGCAGAAGGGTGTCGCTCTGGCACGTTTGTCACGATCACATGCGGAAATCGGCACCACTGTTTACGTTGTCATCCGGGACAAGGCCATGCCGGCGCTTGTCTCTGATACACCATTTGTTCCAACGATTTAGTTCTTAAGGGGTTTCATCAATGTCAAACATTCCAGCAGATTTGCTTTACTCGAAGTCGCATGAGTGGGTACGTGTTGATGGTGACACAGTCACAATCGGTATCACAGACCATGCTCAGGAAGAGCTCGGCGATGTCGTCTACGCATCCCTGCCGACCGTTGGTCGTATTCTCGCAGCCGAGGATGTCTTCGGAACCGTCGAGTCTGTCAAGGCTGTATCCGATTTGTACAGCCCTCTTGCTGGCGAAGTGGTTGAAGTCAACTCTGCGCTTGAGGATGATCAGACGGCAATCAATGGCGACCCATATGGCGCCGCTTGGATGCTAAAGCTCCGCCTGTCGGACACCAACCAACTTTCTTCTCTGATGGATGCCGATGCATACCGAACTGAGATCGGAGAATAATCGGTGTCTTATCTTCCCAACACCGATGCCGAGCGCGGCAAAATGCTTGCTGCGATTGGTGTCAATAATATCAAGGACCTTTTTGTCCATATTCCGCAAGCCGTTCAGGATGCTGCAGATTATAGCGGTCTGACGGATTCCCTTGATGACCTGACGCTCCAGCGGAAGCTGATTGCGATGAGTAGCAATGCAGCTGATTTGAACTCCAATGCCTGTTTCCTCGGAGCAGGTATTTACGACCACTTCATCCCTCCAGTTGTTGGATCCGTGTGTAACCGCTCTGAGTTCTACACAGCGTATACGCCGTATCAGCCAGAGGTATCACAGGGTGTTCTCCAGTCGATTTACGAGTTCCAGAGCCTGATCACCCGGTTGACGGGCATGGATGTCGCAAATGCATCCATGTACGACGGCGCAACCGCGCTTGCGGAAGCTGTGATCATGTCCTGTGACCTCACCAAGCGTCGCAGCGTTGTCCTTCCGGCAAACTTGCATCCATCGCTACGCTCGGTTGTCGAGACGTATCTGGATCCTCTAGGCATTTCGATTCGCACGGCCGCGCAGAACCAAGAGACGGGCGCGACTGAAATCGACACGCTCACTGAAAACGATGCTTGTATCGTTCTTCAACAACCAAACTTCCATGGCGTTATCGAAGACCTGGGAGCGGCTGTTGCTGCGGCAAAGGCCGTTGGCGCACAGACCGTTGTCAGTGTCGATCCGATGAGTCTTGGAATTCTCGAAACGCCTGGTTCCCTTGGTGTGGACATTGTTGTTGGTGAAGGCCAAGGTCTTGGATGTTTCCCTGCATTTGGCGGTCCCCTGCTTGGACTGTTTGCATGTAAGAAAGAATACATCCGCCGTATCCCCGGACGTATCGTGGGTGGATCTGTCGATACATCGGGACGCCGCGCCTACACGATGACCCTTCGTACCCGTGAGCAGGACATTCGTAGAGACACTGCTACATCGAACATCTGTACCAATCAGGCCCTGTTTGCGCTTGCGGCAACTGTATACCTTTCAGTGATGGGTAAGCAGGGCTTTAAGGATGCATCCACTCTCTGTGTACAGAAGTCGCACTACCTTGCAGCCAAGCTCGCGGCAGCAGGCGTTGCACAACGGTTCTCCGGTCCGTTCTTCAAGGAATTCGTTATCACCTGTCCAGCACCTGTTGTTGACATTAACAAGGCACTTCTTGAGAAGAAAATCATTGGTGGACTTCCACTTCCGGGCGCTCCTAATGAGATGCTGGTTTGTGTAACCGAACAGCGGACCAAGGAAGAGCTGGATAGCTTTGTCGATGTCTTGGCATCGTTTGTAAAGGGTGAGGTGGCATAGGATGTCAACAGAACCGACCATTTTTGAAAAATCTCGTAGCGGACGTGTTGGTGTTCAAATGCCGACGTGTGATGTCCCGGTTGTTGACATCCAAGACCTACTTCCAGGTGTTGCACTGCGGACGAGCCTTCCTCTGCCTGAGCTGACCGAAGGCGATGTGATGCGTCACTTCCTCCGCATCTCGCAAAAGAACTACTGCGTTGACAAGGGCTTTTACCCACTGGGTTCGTGCACGATGAAGTACAACCCAAAGATCAATGATGTTGCTGTTCAGATGCCTGGATTTGCACGAGTGCACCCCTTCCAACCGGAAGAAACCGTTCAGGGTACGCTGCAAGTTTTGTTCGATATGCAAAATTGGCTCAGCGCAATCCTTGGTATGGATGCCGTTTCGCTTCAACCTGCGGCCGGTGCACACGGTGAGCTGCTTGGATTAATGCTTATCCGTGCCTACCATGTGAGTCGCGGCGATGCGCATCGTAATCTGGTGCTGGTCCCGACAGCTGCACACGGTACAAATCCCGCATCCGCTGCACGCTGCGGCTATAAAACCGTTCCCATTAACACCGATGAGCGTGGACTGACATGTATCGATGACCTCAAGCGTCAAATCGCCGCTTGTGGTGACAACCTTGCGGGCATGATGCTCACAAACCCGAATACGGTTGGTCTGTTTGAAGAAGACATCTGCCTCATTTGTGACTTGGTACACGCGGCCGGTGGCCAAATGTACTGTGATGGCGCAAACATGAATGCACTGGTTGGCACCGCACGGCCAGGTGACATGGGATTTGACGTGATGCACGTTAACCTTCACAAGACCTTCAGCGTTCCTCACGGCGGTGGCGGTCCAGGTTCCGGCCCAGTCGGAATCAAAGCTCACCTCGCGCCATTTTTGCCAGTCCCAGTGGTGGTCAAGGATGATGAGGGTGTCTACCGGCTGAACTATGACCTGCCACAAACCATTGGTAAAGTAGGCCCCTACTACGGTGCCTACCTTGCAGTTGTGCGCGCATGGGCATACATCGCACACTTCGGTAAACAGAACATCCATATGATCAGTGAAGATGCCGTCCTCAATGCAAACTACCTGCGTGTTGAGCTCGGTAAGACCATTGACATCGCATATGACCGAATCTGTATGCACGAAGCTGTATTTAGCCTCAAGAACCTCAAAGCACAGACTGGAATCAAAGCCCTTGAAGTTGCAAAGCGGATTATCGACTACGGATATCACCCGCCTACGATGTACTTCCCGCTGATTGTTCCTGAGTGCTTAATGATTGAGCCGACGGAAACGGAAAGCCTCGAGACCATTAATGACTTCATTCAAGCGATGGAGAAAATTGTTGCCGAGTGTTTCACGGATCCTGAGACAGTGAAATCAGCACCACACACTGCTCCGGTTGGCCGTATCGACGAAGCAACGGCTGCGCGTAATCTCGACCTTAGCTGGCCACTCGAAGCGTAACAATGGTAACTCTCACCGTTAGCTACACAAGTAGCAAAAAATGTGAGATTGTCCACGAGCTGGGGCATTCGGTAAACACGGATGCCCCTAAGGATATCGGTGGGGATGCATCAGCATGCTCACCGACAGACCTCGTCGTGGCGGCGCTCGCGGCGTGTGTCCTTACAACGGTGGGGATGTTTGCTGAAAGGCACAACATCGACCTTTCCGGGATGACATCTACCGTCACCAAGGAAATGAGCACAAGCCCTCGACGTATTGGAAGAATCGGACTAACGGTTCATTTTCCTATAACCGTACCGGATGAAATGCGCGCAACCCTTGAAAAAGTCGGTAATGGGTGCCCAGTCAAAGCCAGTCTGCATCCAGAAGTTGACGTTCAAGTCTCGTACCTATACGACGTGGGATAAGACGAGATCCTTTGTGAGTCAATGGCAAGCGCTCTGAATCAGAGCGCTTTTGCCATTTTCAGCGTAACCTGACCGCGCGTGTTTGGCTTATTTGGGTCACCGACAATCAAGAAATAGTCGGTACCGCTACGGGTTCGCTGCGAATATGCCATGTATAAATTCGTACCTGGTTGGCCGGCAATATTCGCGACGTTTCCCGTTCCATTTTGACCAACTAAACGAGCTGAGATACTACGCTCAGAGTCAATTCGAAGCGTTGTCGTCACAATGACCTGACGGGTGATGACATCCCCGAGTGACTGCCGAAGTGCTGTTAGCTTTGCATTCCACAGTCTACTAAGCAAAAATCCCTGTTGGAATTCAACCAAGTGGTAGCTTTGACCATTCTGCCGTCCCGAGTCATAGCCCACTCCACCGGTGGAAAAGAGCGTTCGTCGGTTCCAGAGGCCAGCGATGTGCGTTACGCGGTCAACATTTCGATCGCCTCCCAGCTGCTGAATCCTTCGCTGGACGATAAAGCCCATGTTGATTCCAAAGCCTCTACGGTTTTGTACATCGGCGACCAGCAAGTCTCGGTCGTAGAAGAACTCTCCCGTCGACTGACGTTGCGCACCAGTTTTACTATAATCAACCGTGTAGGCCTCAATCACTCCCTTATCAAAGCGATTACTTTGAAAGACATTTATAAGTGACCCACGACGATCCTTATCGACGAGTACACCAAGTGGGCTATAAAAGTCACTGTCGAGCTGGGATACTCCAATCCTTGCGTTAATACGCCCTGGGACATCACGCCAGTTAGCTGACAAATCCCCGGCCATACCAGCAGCACTGCCTTGATTCCAAGACTGTAGTAATCTCGATGTGACCGAGTAGCGACCGCGACCAGACATTTCTCCCCAGTCACCACTAATGCGGACAACACGCGAATCAGCCGCGCCAGAGAGGTTGTCAGAAACCACGGCAGCTCCGATGGTCTTCAACGGAGAAAAGGCCTTATCGTAGCGAAATGCAGTCGATGTCCGGTCCTGGGGACCATCTGCGGTGGATGTTACCAGCGCACCAAAGGTCTGGTTGCCATCTCGTCCGACTAGCTTGGCGCCGGAATCAACTGCGGTTATTCGGCGGGAATAAAACAAATCCCGCTCCGGCATAAACTCATTGCCTTCGGCGAAAAACGGCCGTCGATCCAACAGCGCCTGTTCGTTATAACTAAATGCTACTGAGTTGACATCATTTTCGATGTTCTGAAAGTCAGGAAACAATGTCGCAAGGGCTGTAACACCTGTCGTTACCGGAGCCTTGATGTCTACCCCGAGCTTGGCGCGATTGGTCGCTCCAGCGGTGGCGTAACTGTAGGGAAGAATGACGGGAGCCGATGGCGTTTCAGGAAGAAGACCTGTTTCGAACCGCCCCATAAACTGTGCAAGGTTTTTGGTGGTCTGCAAGTTTGCCGGTAACGGAGGACTGGCAACCGGATTGGATTCACGGAACACACGGCGCATCGCGACAAATCCAATCGACGATGCACCCTTAGGATGACGCAGCAGCTTCCACGGAATCGCAACCTCGGCTGTATATCCGGTTTCGTTTCGCTTTACGGCTACTTTCCAGTCGCCTGCCCATTTCCAATTCGATGAAGTTCCACCTTCGAGCTCGGTGTACTGCGTACCGAGTGTGTTGAAAGCAAAGGTTGAAAATCCAACGCCCGCACCTTGTGAGTCAATATGAATGCGAACAGAGTCATCATCGAGGACAGCACTGCTCCCCCGTTGCGTTTCGTTTGCCCGGATACGGGATGCAAGCTTATCAGTAGCTTTTACGAGTACATAAAGATACTGACGGTCTGAAAGCAAGCGTATCTCGGTGGCCTCTTGGACGGGAGTTGGACCGCCAAATCGCTCCCAAGAACCAGTGCCGATCGCAGTATCCCAGTCCGAGGGACTGATGGAACCATCAATTGTTACCGGAATGGAAACCGCAGGAATTCGGATTGGTGCGGTTTGTGCATACGCCGGTAAGGATAGGATGATAGGAGTAGTAAGCGCCATCGCCGCAGCTGCACGTAGGAACGTGATCATGCGGCATTATCGCAGACATTTGTTGCTTGGCGCACGACCTTCTGCGTAGGTAGAATTAGACACTTCCGCTAGCGGAGGCATAAGGAATGGTGATACTGACATGAAGCATGCAGTCGTTACAGGTGGTAGTGGATTTCTTGGCTCACATTTGTCGAAGCGACTTCTGTCCGAAGGCTACAAGGTTACGGTACTCGATAACTTCATCACGGGTAGCCCCGACAACGTCGCAGATGTCACAGACAATCCTAACTTCACCCTCATCGAGCATGATGTCATCCAGCCGTTTACCGTGGATGGCCCGGTAGATGTTGTGTTCCACCTTGCATCACCGGCAAGTCCAGTCGACTTCCCTACAAAGCCCATTGAGATTCTTCAAGTGAATAGTGTTGGAACACACAATGCGCTTGAGCTCGCCCGAGTCAAAGGCGCGCGTTTCCTGATTGCGAGCACATCGGAAGTGTATGGCGACCCTCTCGTGCATCCACAACCTGAAACCTACTGGGGTAATGTAAACCCCATCGGTATTCGTGGCGTCTACGATGAATCGAAGCGCTTCGGCGAGTCCATCACCATGGCCTACCGTCGCTTCAAAGGCGTGGATGCCCGTATTTTCCGCATTTTCAACACATATGGTCCTAACATGCGCCTCGATGATGGCCGTGTCGTACCTAACTTCATTGGGCAAGCCCTCCGTGGTGAGCCAATAACGGTTTACGGAACCGGCCAGCAAACACGGTCCTTCTGCTATGTCCGCGACCTGATCGATGGCATTTTCCGGTTTAGCGAGCTCGATGGCGACCACTCAGGGCCAATAAACCTTGGGAACCCAACTGAGCGTACGATGCTTGAATTTGCACAAGAAATCAAGCGCCTCACAAACTCATCCAGTGAGATCGTGTACCAAGAGCTCCCGACATCCGATGACCCCAAGCAGCGACGTCCAGATCTTACTGTTGCAAAGGCACTCTTGAACTGGGAGCCAGTTGTTTCCCTCGAGGATGGCTTATTGGAAACCATCGCCTACTTCAAAGGGAAGGTCGGCGGCAGCCACTAACCCGTGCTGAAACAGACCGACATCCCGGCCGAGGACCAAGCTGAGATCTTTCGCATTGCCGATAAGCTCTACCGTGAGGATGAAGAACATCGGCGAAATGCGGATGCCAGCGCTGCCGCAGCCGCTGAACTAGGTGTGCCAAAGGAGTACCTAGACCGCGCCGCGCAAGAGCTGCACCTACAGCGCCTTGAAGCAGTCAAGGCAAAGAGGAAACCTCTCTGGATGATTCCGGTGATTGCACTGACGGGCATCGGTTTTATGGTCTTGATGACGTTAACTTTCTCTAAAGCCCCGGCTCCGATTTCACCTACAAGAACGGCCACGGCATCGGTAACGAATGTCTATGACCTTTCGGATGCGACAGTGCGAGCAAACCCGGAATCAAAGGGGTCTATCAGCACGAATAGCAGTGCAGCCACATTAGTAATTGACCAGTTTGTTCCTGATAGCAAAGGCGACTTCTACGGCAATATCATTGTCTCAGCCGGGAATGTTCGTGAGGTTGAAGCCGTAACAGCTCAGGTTGCTGGAAATAGCATTCCAAACGTTCGCCTAGACCTCGAAGCAGGTGATGTTCGCTGGAAGGGTCCCGTATCATCGACGAATACATCGGTGTCTATTTCAGCTAAAGAGTTTCAAAAGCAGGTGCGCCAAGGCTCGAACTGGAAAAACACAGCGTGGTCTCCACCATCGGGTAAGCTACGCATCGCGTTCAAGACGGGTAAGTCGATCAATGATGCATCGACCAAAGGAACACTGACCGTAACCAATGTCGAGCTTCGGGCAAAACAGTAGGATAGCCGAATCACGGCAGCGCTTTGGGGCTGATCGACCTGTCGTTTGTACGCCAGATAATTCTGATTCCAGGTTGCAGGCTCTTCAGTCGTATCTGATCACCGGGTGGGTTGTTCCACCCTTCCATGTACGGAACGGATGCACAAGACATTGGACATACAGTCCACCCGCCACCACCGCGATGCCCGCTGGCGATACCGAAATTCGCCACGCTCTCGCCGATTCGGTGAATGCAAGGCTGCTTCCTTCGTATAAACGCATTGGCATTGCACTCTCAGGCGGCCTCGACAGTACGATCATTGCATCCCTTTGTCGAAACGAGCTTGACAGCAATCAGCTAATGGCTTTTACCCTCGACTTTGGCCCTCCTTGGAGTGATGAAGTAGCTACGGCATCCGCGATTGCCCGCCATCTTGATATCCCGCTCTACATCGTGGATGCATCACCAGCGAACATCCTCAGAAACATCCATCCGGCGACAGCCGCAATGGTAAGTCCCTACGGGGATGCCGTCTGTGTCCCGTGGTATCTCCTCGGCAAAGCGGCTGCCGAAGCTGGCTGTGATGCCCTCTTCAGTGGTGAAGGTGGTGACCAAGTCTTTGGCGGTTGGGCCAACAAGCCAATGGTCACCGAACTTGCGCTTACTGGAGCTACGGTTGACGCTGTTTACGCGAAGACATTTCATCGATTTCTTGATGACCTCTCAGGGTTGTTACATGGCGGATTTGAGGTCTCAAGTGCATCCTTCGATGTTCATCAATGGATACGAGATTGCCTTCCTAAATCAGCGACAAATACGCTACTCGCCACACTCCGTCATCTGAATTTTGCCACCAAAGGCGGTGGAACCATCAGCCCCCGGTTTACGGAGCTGGTCGAAATCCACGGCATCGATGCCCATGCTCCATTTTTTGATACCCAGCTTGTGGCGGAAGCCTTAGCACTTCCTGACAGCTCAATCCTTGATGGTTCAACGGACAAAGCGATTCTGCGCCGCCTGGTTAGTGACATGACGTCCCCGGAAATCGCCGCGCTCCCAAAACGTGGGATGGGCGTTCCGTCAACGTCTTGGGCTATCGAGAATCATCCCCTTGGCCACAAAGTTCGCCATCAACTGAGTCGACGGAATAAGCATCGCGATCCACGGATTCGACAAGATAGTGTCGATGTGCTGTTGTCTGGTATTGTGGATGCGCCGGATGCGTACCGCAGACGCAGAATTGGTGAGCGTATTTGGACGCTGTTTCAATGGGAGGTTTTCCGTGAAGTGCATTCATTGTCAGAGTAATACACCGAACAAAATTGCACGTGCGACGAGCAAGTGTTCCGCCTGCCTGCATCGATTTGCATTCACAGGACTCCCACAAATGGACTCTGTTGTAGAGGCTGACCCTATGGGAGGGAGATCACAGCACCGTCCACCAGCCTACGCAAACCACATCGCCATCACCGATATGCTCTTCCACAAGGCTATTCAGGGAGTTGGCTCTGGTGGCAAATATTCCTTTACCGTAAAACAACTCTATTACGAGTTTATGCGTCGCCTTCCTGCTCCGGCAGCTGGAGGTTGCGCAACTGCAGTGGGCATCATTGCGATCATGCCCCTGATGCTTGCTATGGGCGTCGGTGGAGCCGGAGGCGGCACCGCTCCTGCGAAGGTCGCCGGACCTCCGATGAGCTTTGAGACGTTTACCCATTACTACTACAACCAGTGGATACGCATTCATGGGGAGCCGGAAGGGCTGGTGGATGCCAACCCGAATACGCTTACATCCACACCCGTATTGCCCGAGCTTCTAAACTATTCCTTCGACCGCTGCCTTATTGTAGACAACGCCGATATCGCGGCGATGCTCGTTGCGAACCGCTTTCACTTTGAAAACAACTGCGCGATTTTGAGTGCGGATGGAGGCTATCCAGCACGTGAGCGGCGGGATGCCATCATGACGATGCTAGACCGGAATCCAAACCTGGTGGTCGCGTATTTACACGATGCATCAGCAAGTGCATTCGCAGCAGCAGCTACGCTTCGCTCAGCCGAATGGTTTGGCGATCGACGTGTCTGGATTGCAGACATCGGACTCTCACCTCGCCAGGCTTGGGCACAGAAACTCCTTGTAGAACAAGGAGAGAACGTCGGAGTTGCATCGCGCTTACCCACCGATGAACTGGACTGGCTCAACCAAGGTTACACGTGCTCGCTGTCAGGAATACGGCCAGCTAAGCTCCTAAAGACCGCCTACATGGGCCTTACAGAAGCATCCAGAGCAACTTATGAGGATGACTTTGACACGATGGGCGGTGTATTCCTGATGGGCTATATGTGGAGCCCGGCGGGCTATGTGTACCATGACACCGGGTTTAGTCCGTGGGTAGCTGGTGGTGATACTGCCGCATTTGATGCATCCGCGCCAGATAGCTTTGGATAGACTCATCCGCGATGCCATCGGTGAGCAAACCGTTTACTATCGGCATCAGGCAAGCGCACTCGCAACAGCTTCGCAACCGATAACGCTTGCTGACAGACCTCGCGTGTTGGATGAACGGGCGTTGGTTGACTATTTGTGCTGCGCATTTGTTCCCGGTAGCCGGACGATGTTCGCCGGGGTTTCGGAGCTACGGCCAGGGGTTCACTGGGATGGCTATGGGCTGGCACCAACTGATGCGAGACTGACACTCAATGAACAGAACTTCGACGAGCCGCTAGAGTGGTACGCAAAACACCTGAAGCAGCTCCTCACCGATGTCATTTCTGAGCACCTCGCCCCCCTCGCAGGTCAGCCAATCGGTGTTTTTCTCTCCGGAGGTCTTGATTCATCCCTTGTCGCAGCTTTTGTAAAACAGCTCCACCGCGGCGATGTGCACACGATTAGCATCCATTTTGGAGGTGCATATGCAAACGAACTCGACTGGTCAAGCGCAGTGGCTGAGCACCTTGGCACCAAGCATCATGTACTTGAGATCACCGAGCAGATGATGCAGGAGCGCACTGTGGATGTGATGGCGATGCTCGATGACCCTATCGGCGACCCGCTGACGACTCCAAACCTCTTGATGTTTGAGTACGCGGCATCCCTTGGCATAAAGCACATCTTTAATGGCGAAGGCGGCGACCCTACCTTCGGCGGGCCGAAAAATGTCCCGATGGTCCTGCATAACGTGTACGGT
>JAURHZ010000179.1 GCA_030833025.1 Armatimonadota bacterium | reverse complement strand
CAACCGATGGCACGACCATCGGGACTGTCGAAGGGCACCGAATAAACGAAGAGGCCTTTGTCGGCGCATTTTATTACCATCAAGGCGTTGCCTTCGAAGTCGTAAACCTCGACCGTAACAAGCGACAGGCGATCGTTTCCCGTGCGGCACGCGATTACATTACCAATGCAAGGTCTACGGGTTCCATCGATGTAATAGAAACGCAGGGCTCCAAGGAAGTCGGGGAGACGATTGTATATTTCGGGTTGGTCAAAGTAAAGCGGCGAGTAACGGGTTTTGAGAAACGTGGGCTGGGCACCGATGATCCTCCGGAAGTCATTGAACTGGATATGCCAGAGACTGAGTTTGTGACGACGGCGGTTTGGTATCCGGTTACTCCAGATACGGAACGTCACTTGGGGATGCACGGTGCAGATCTACCCGGGACGGTCCATGCTGCGGAACACGCTGCCATCGGGTTACTACCACTATTCGCATTGTGTGATCGCAATGATATCGGTGGCGTTTCGACGCCATATCACGCACACGTTGGAGGGCCCGCTGTGTTTGTGCATGATGCAGTGCCTATGGGCGTCGGAATTGCCGAGGCAGGTTTTCGTGTAGCACGGGAATGGCTTTCGGCAACAGCATCCCTGATCGAGGGCTGCCCTTGCGAATCTGGTTGCCCCGCATGTATCCAATCGCCAAAATGCGGAAACAATAATAGTCCACTTGATAAAGCAGGTGCAGCGATATTACTCAAACGACAGTTTGTTGATCCTCCGGCCGGTATGTAAGGTCAACGAAGTGTCATTCGAACGTACAATGACTGTTGTGTGATGTGTCAGGTATGTTGGCAGTGTTGATGGGTGGAGGAACGCGGCTTGAAAACGATGTATGCCTTGAGGGTTGGAAGTGTTGCTACGCTTGTCAGTTTTCTGTCGCTTTCAATATCTCCACAGACGGTCAACGCACAATCAACCAAGCAAGATACCAGTAAGCTTAGAAATCAAGTACGGGCACTGCAAAACCAGATGCAACAAACCCGGCAAGAGCTGCGGGGTGCTCGGCGGACAGAAGCCATCATTGCCGATGAACTAGATCGCAACCAGAGCGCCTTGAAGTCAACACGAAACCAGCTTCGAGAGACCAAGTCCAGACTTGCGCGTACGCTATCTGAGTCAGAGCAGATCACGATCGAGCTCAAGCGTTGTGAGGACTTATTGCGCCAACAAGAACTCCAACTAGCTAAGCGACTGGTTGCAAACTACCGACAAGGTCCCGTTCGTTACATCAGCGTCTTACTTGGCTCTAGGTCTATGGCAGACCTTAGTACACGCGCACAATTTGTTCGATCCATCGTAAAACATGATGCATCCCTGATCGCATCTGTGAAATCAGACCGTGCTAAGGTCGTTCGATGGAAGAGTCAGGTGGACGAAAAGGCAAGAGAAATCGCTGAGCGGAAAAATGAGCTCGGCAGTCAGCAGCAGGAAGAGGCACGCGTCGTACAACGAAGACGAGGCTTGCTTGTAGAAGCGCAGCAAATTCGTGAAGCGCTTGAACAGGAGCTACGTGATCTGGCGGCCGATTCACGAGCAATATCTGCGCGAATCCGGGCAATGGAACGTACCGCGAGTGGTAAAGCACGCCTGAGTAAGAAGTTCAGTGGTAGCTTTGCACAACCCGCGGATGGACCAGTAACGTCAGGCTATGGGATGCGTTTTCATCCCATTCTTAAACGAAATCGAATGCACACTGGCATTGACATCGGTGCCGGTTCCGGCTCTCCAATTCGTGCTGCGGCGGCGGGAACCGTCACTTTCCGAGGAACCATGTCCGGGTATGGAAACGTAATTCTTGTAGACCATGGTGGTGGAACATCAACCTTGTATGCGCACTGTTCATCGCTTATCGCACGTGAGGGGCAACAAGTTTCACAGGGACAGCTGATTGCACGTGTCGGTTCGACCGGGCGGGCAACGGGACCGCACTTACACTTCGAAGTTCGGCGAAATGGTGAGCCTGTCAATCCGAGATAACTGAGTCGAGTAATGGGAGACGTCAGATGATTAAGACCTTGATCCGATGGGTTTTAGGAGCAGTTGCGATGACGCTTGCAGTCAAGCTGGCAAACAGTGCTGGTATGACTGGTGTCCGTATTGACAACTTTGCTGCTGCTCTTGTTAGTATCGCGTTGCTGACTCTCGTAAATGCCGTGCTGCGACCAATTGTAAATGCGCTGGCATGTGCCATCAATATGATGACCTTCGGGTTGTTCCGCTTGGTTATCAATGGCGCGATGTGGATGCTTGTAAGCCGTCTTGACGTTGGGCTCCACGTAAATGGAATCCTTGACGCCATTGTTGCGAGTCTCTTGCTTACAATTCTTGGTTGGGTTTTGGACTTGATTATTCCAGCGAAGTCGCGGGGTGATGAGTGAGTTATCCGCTTGTATTGCTGACTGGCATGAGTGGGGCCGGAAAGTCCCTTGCTGCCAGCGTCTTTGAAGATATTGGATGGACGGTTGTCGATAACCTTCCGGCTGCCTGGATGCAGCTACTTGGGCCAGTGATTGACCGACCGCTGTGTGTCATTTGCGATACCCGCGGCGGTGACCTAAGCGGCATACACACCGCCATCGCTCAATGGCAGACAAAACCGACAGTTGTCTTTTTGGATGCCACCGATGAAGTATTGGTGCGGCGCTTTAAAGAGACACGTCGCTCTCATCCGATGTTTGCTGTAAGTGGTGGGATCATCCCAGCTATAGTGGAGGAGCGGAAAGCTTTGGCTGCCCTGAAGGCGGAAGCCGATGTCACCATCGACACAACTGTCCTTACCGCTCAACAATTACGTCAGGCGTTGCGGCAGCGATTCTCACTGGATCAAGCAAGCGATACTAGTCTCATCGTGTCTGTTGTTTCTTTTGGATTTAAACACGGCTCGCCACTGGATGCAGACCTTGTCTTTGATGTTCGATTTTTACAGAATCCGTTTTATGTAGCAGAACTTAGACTCTATTCTGGCTTGGATGAGGATGTACAGCAGTTCATAGACCGAGATGAACGTACACCGGTTCTGTTAGAAAAGTTGTCCAATCTTGTCGAGTGGACCATCCCACATTATTCCAATGAAGGTAAGGCTTACCTGACGATTGCGATCGGATGTACCGGTGGACGACATCGGTCTGTGTACATTGCGGAACGCCTTGGAGGCATTCTACGCGCAGCTGGGGTTCGAACAATCATTGACCACAGGGATGTCAATAAGGGGCATCACTAGTGCTTAACGACACGCGATTGGTCATCACATCGTGGTTAAAGTGGCTTAGACCAGGACTTGGCGTCAAGCGCTGGTTGTTGCTCTTACCACTGGGACTCTTTGCAGTGGTTACCGGTGTCGCACTTATTGTTGGTGTTCGTGTAACGGACATCTTTGACTTTGTTGCTACGCAGGTCGCCAATCGCGTACAGCTCGAAATTGGTGATCCCAGATTCTCAATCCCTGCAGGATTGACGGCGATTCTCCTCGGACTTGCTGTCATCATGTCCGCACTGATAGCGGTCAATCGAAGCATTGTGTCTGTGGTTGCGCCATCAGATATGGGACATCTTGCCGACTTTATTGGTAAAAAGCGCAGCCTTGCGAGCGGTCCACGAATCGTTGTACTTGGGGGTGGTACTGGGCTTGCAACACTTTTACGAGGACTTAAGCAGTACTCAAGCAACTTGACTGCAATCGTAACGACTACCGATGATGGGGGAAGCTCAGGCCAGCTTCAACGTCAACTTGGCGGGATGATTCCTCCTGGAGACATTCGAAACTGTTTGGTTGCATTGGCTGATGAAGAGCCAATTATGCAGGAGCTATTTCAATACAGATTTGCGACACGAACGGGTGAAGATGGCCTGAGTGGACATAGCGTTGGTAATCTTTTCCTAGCAGCGATGGCCAGTGTCGCCGGTGATTTTGAAGAGGCTGTCCAGGCCACGTCAAAGATTTTGCGCATTAGCGGTACGGTCGTTCCATCAACGGTTGAACCTGTGTCACTCGTTGGGCATATGGAAGACGGAACTGAGTTGACCGGGGAAACCCGCATTGCAAGTAGTGCGCTTGCGATCAAGTCCATCAGTCTATGCCCTGAAGCTCCACGCGCTGTAGCACGTGCACTTGAAGCCGTTCGTAACGCAGATATCATCGTGCTTGGACCGGGTTCACTCTATACCAGTGTAATTCCACATCTCCTCATTCCGGAACTGGCACGGGCCATTGCAGCATCTACAGTTCCGCGATGCTACGTCTGTAACATCATGACGCAGCCAGGCGAAACGGATGGATATTCCGCGAGTCAACACATCACAGCCATACAGGTGCATGCGCGCCAGTGCATCGGCAAAGATGCCAAAGTTGTCGACACCATTATCGTGAACGATGTACTTCCGGGAAAGTCTGCACTTGGTAAGTACAAGGAAACTGGTGCGGTCCCGGTGGATGTTGACTTCGGAGTTCTTCGACAGCTGGGTATTGAGATCATCCACGCAAATGTCATGTCGGATACTGGCATCATTCGGCACGACCCAGCGAGACTGGCACGAACAATCGTTGATATTACACAGCGGGGTCGCTAGGGATTAGCATGACTCGGCATGTCCTCCGGCAGCTGATTGGGAGACGTAAGGTGCTGTCTTTGATGGCTGGTGCTGGTGGGTTGTCGATGGCAGGTCTTGGCGTTCGGGCAGCATTAGAGCCGCAACGTGTAGGAGTAACAAACCTAGGTGTAGGACTCCCAGGGTTTCCCGTGCAATCTAATGGCTTACGCGTAGCATTCTTGACTGACCTACATTTTGGTCCAGATACGCCAACAGCGACCATCATAAAGGCAGTGTCCCTTGTCCAGAAGGCGGAGCCTGACCTAATCCTCTTAGGCGGCGACTAGATCCAGTGGTCGATGGAGCATCTCAGTGGCGTCATTCCTATTCTGGCGCAGCTAAGTGCTCCTCTTGGTG
>JAURHZ010000178.1 GCA_030833025.1 Armatimonadota bacterium | reverse complement strand
GGCAGACACTCCAAGTGTCTCGAGGATACGAGCAGCCACGCTGTCACTTTCCCTAACCAGTCCCAGTAGCAGATGCTCAGTTGAGACATAATTCTCACCAAGCCTGCCAGCTTCTTCCTGGGCGAAAAACACGACACGACGAGCACGTTCAGTAAATCGTTGCCACACGTTGGCGCAACCTCCGGATGTGGAATTGTATCGCGTCAAGAGACTAATCTGTGACACGCCTGCAGGAGATGCTGGAGACGTGCCAAGCATAGTCAGGTGTCCATCAGGGTGTCTTTGAGTAAATTGCGTACAACCTGCATTTGAATCAACCCATCCTCATGCCGCGATTTGAAGCCCGCAATCAAGACTTTGAGTGCCAGTTGGTTATCGAAGCGGACGTTGTAACCAAGCCTAGCAGCCAAAAGTGCTGCACTAACCGCATGAATAAATGCCTCTCTCGATATGAACGGCTGTTCCAGCAGGCTCATCCACTTCAAGTAATCTATGGTCTTATTTTTATACTGACGCAACAAATCAGAGAGTGCTGACCTCTCTGACTCATTTACGAGGTCGATAACTCGCTTTAGCTTGGCAAGAATTTCATCCGATGACTTGCCATACGATGTGCGGTTGCTAAGCTGAACCATTCCAGCGGTCAGCTCACTTTCCTCGCCAAGTATCCCTCGTACACTTATGTCCATCGATTTAAGGAGTGGCTCTAACTCTGCCCAAGTCTCAGACAGAATTAGACCTGGGACATGCATCCATACACTAACCCGCATCGCTAGGCCAGCGTTTGCCATACTCGCAGTTAGGAATCCAAACCGCTGTTTGTCAAAGGCAAACGGAAAATCCGTTGCTAGCAGGGTTTCCATATTGGATGTCAGATCCATCGCGGTATCGAGCGACAATCCGGCTGTGACGGTGCTGATTCTGAAGTGGTCTTCATCCCCGATGACAATCACTTGCCCTGTTTCTGGACGGCCAAACGTAGATATGCCTTTATCACCTGCGTCTAGCGTTACCAGAAAATCATCCGCTCGGACTTGAGCTCCCTTTGCAATTTTGCATTCGAGATATCGATACTTCTGGAGTACTCGGAAGACCGATGTTCGTAAGGAAACGTATTCCTCCAGCGACATCCGATTTGGAAATGGCAAACCCGAAATATTCCTAGCCATCCTGACACGCGTAGACAATACGACTGGTTGAAACCCAGATGTAGGTATCTGTAATGATTCGTACCAAAAGGTATGTGTGCTCATCGGACTATCTCGAGATCGTGATAAGAGTCACTTCTGGGCGACAAAGGAAGCGAGGCGCAAGCCACCGGATATGCGGTACGAAGGCTAGCCCGAGGCCGCGTGAGACATAAAGCCATGTCGAGGAAAGGGTGGTCATATGAAGCAGACTTGCCAATTCTTCTGGAGAATACCTTCCCATTGAAATCATCCGTGATAACGGATTCTGCGTACGAATTGGACCGATCCCTGGAATGCGAACTTGCCCTCCATGCGTATGCCCACTGAGGACCAACGCCGGTTGAAAGGCGATCGCCGTACGGATAACTTGCGGTGAATGTGTAATCAAAAGTGATGCCATACTAGACGGTACATTTGAAAAAGCCGCTGGCAGATCGTGAAACCCGTAGTATGGGTCATCGGTTCCCACGATAGTGATGTCAACGTCATTTACCCTACAATTCGCGTGGTCGTTAAGGAGGGTGACGACACCAAGTCCATTCAACTGAGTAAGAAATGCGTTACGCAGCTCCGGCAATAGTTTATGCTCTGCATTTCCACAAACACCGAATGTAGGAGTATTTGGATATTTCTGATGAACATGCGAAACGAATCGAAGTGCGGCATCAATACCAACTCTACTACCGAGAAAATCCCCGCCGTAAATAATCACATCCACAGGATCCGGCGGAAGACACCGAAGATATGATTCCTCTCGCTTCCCCCACCGATGATGATGCATATCAGTAAGAAATAATATTCTCGTTCCGACTGGAAGTGTTGTCACAGGCATATCAACTTGAACAAGTTGACAGAGAAGCGGCTCAATTAGTAGTGCGTACATCGCAAGACACACTGCTAAAAGAAGTAGGATGAAGCCAAGCCCTGAATTCACAAAAAAACTTATACCCGTCTGACAGCTCTGTGATTCCACCGAATGGCAACAGTGTCAACTATCATTTTCAACGCATGATGGACATACGATGAAGCGCTACCGAATGCTGCAGCTCCGGGCTGATGTGCCCACGACACACCAATTTCAACAATGGCGTATCCCAAAGCCTTTGCCACTACGAGAGACTCAACGTCGAAGGCAAATCCATCTATCAAGCAGATTCCGAAACAGTTCTTTGCTGCAACTGAACGCCATAGTTTGAAGCCACACTGGGTGTCTCTAAATGGCAATCCTGACACAAGACGAACGATAAAGTTGAACATCCTGCCAGCAAGTTCACGAAGAATTGGCTGCCGAACCGAGAGTCTGGACGTGCGCAGTGGCCGACTACCAATTGCGACATCCGCTCCCGACATAATAGACTCCTTGAGTACATCGAACTCTGACATTGGGGTTGCCAAATCGGCATCCATCATCAAAATCAACGCGCCTTGGCCACGAAGCATTCCGTACCGAACGGCTGCCCCTTTCCCAGCGTTTTCTGGAAGACTCACAAAAGTAACGGTTGAATAAGCTTGGGCAAGGCTAGCTGTATTGTCGGTACTTCCATCATCAACAACGATGACCTCGAACCGTTCAGGGCGAACCTTAATCCAAGCAATAAGGGAATCCAGAGTTCTAGGAAGGCGTTTGGCTTCATTGAAGGCTGGGATGACAATTGTAACGTCCAACGCGCCGGATTCTATCATGCGATAGCATAATTCCGATGTTTGATGAACCTGGTCTCCGTTATGCTCATCAAGCAATGCGAACCACGTTTGAATTTTTCTTTCCCGGTACATCCCCTACCCAATACCAGGGCATCGCCGAAGACTGTGCAAACGAACTCACTGATATTGAACTAGCGATCAGTCCATATCAGGAAGGATCGGACATTCACCGCCTTAATTGCGCGTCAGGAACTGATGAGTGGATTCGTATCGGGTGGCCAACGTATACACTCCTAAAGCTGTGTCAATCTTTGAATTTCACATCGAATGGTGCATTTTCGCCCTTTGACGGCAACCGAACCATGCGTGTACCCGGAAAAGTCGTGGATGACCAAACACGAGAGATTCTTAATCTCATAGAAGATTGTTCGACAGATGATAAGTCCTCCATCGAGTTTAAGGACGATAGTCCGTTTGCACGACTCACCGCCGGCCACATTATTGATCTCGGCGCGATAGGCAAGGGTTGGGCGTTAGACAAATGTGCCGCATTGGCACGAGATGCGGGAATTGAACGAGCATTTTTTCATGCTGGTGGTTCATCGATGGTGGCGATTGGAGGTCCATGGCCAGTCACTATCCAAGGCACATCCGAGCAGATAATTCTGGCAAATACAGCCATGAGTGTTAGTAGACGGATCAATTCGGATGCTGGCGGTATTCACATCATCAGTCACGAAAACTGCACCGATAACCTTGATGTCGTTGCCAGAGTCATTGGAAATAGCTGTGCGGAAACGGATGCCCTATCAACGGCGGCAATCGTTGACCCTCAACATTTGAAAAAGTTGGATCTAGACTACGATATCAAGGTAGTCACACTTGACGCTTCCATCTACTAAAACAAACTGAGGTCACCCCATAGCTATAACAACGGGCCAACATGATAATCGGAAATACCAATCCAACTACTTGAGATTACTCACGACAAAAAAAAACGGCCTGCGGAGAACCGCAAGCCGACCTGATTCAGGTGGTAGTTAGGAGACACAGTGATTGTTGGTACACTGCTGTTACATCTTTAGATGGTCAATCCAATGAACCTTAATTCAACTGCTACAAGTATCCTTGTCATCTGGTACATCGCTGGATCACTGATCAGCATCTCGGTCATCGCTTTGATGTCCGTTGTCCTCCTCAAGTTGTCTAAGCGTTTAGAATCATTGGAGCAAAAGCTATCGCCACTAATTGATCAGACATCTGAGGTCTTACGTACAGTAAACAAGAATGTGATTCAGGCAGAACCTGGCATTACGAATATCTTGTCCAATGTCGAGACTACTACTGCCTCTATTGCACAGACATCAGAAACCGTAGCCACAACGACAACCAAGCTAATGACCAACCCACTAGGTGAGGCCAACGCTATCAAGGACGCTGTCATGTCAATGGCAAAACGAACTCGATAGAAAAACTACGTATCGTATATACGGCTTTATAGACGAGAGTTGCCACGGATCTATGCTGATCGCCACTGAATCCGCCACGAAACTCCCGGACTTATTACGTCACAAAACCCGTGCTATACGACATACTTGACGCTCACCGAACAGTCATCGACAGCTCTAGCCGTGCAAAAAAAACAACTTGGCCGAAGACTCCAACGGGATTGACTACCGGTAACCGATAGCATAAGGCGCTCAAACAATCTGACTTCGGCGTACCATGGCCATTGCCTATCCAATGCACCTGCAGTATTACGCATCTAGACCTACGACGTTCAATCTTGCCGACAGCATGTATTCCGTTGTAGCTTTTGCAGTGGGTCACGACCTTCCGTGTTCGGAGCTGCGGAATGCGGTGGATCACCATGAGGCCAGTTACCTCCCAAGGTGTTCCGGTTCCTGCTTGTATCGTATCGATTCCTAATCTGTGTAAAACGACAAAAGCCCTCCGGTTTACGTACCGGAGGGCTTTTGTGTGTATTGAATCTGGCGCCGTGCTATCTTGCCAGGACCTTGTGGTCCAAGATGCTTTTGCAGTGGGTCACGAGCTTCCGTGTTCGGAGACGCGGAAGGCGGTGGATCCACCCGAACACTGCTCGTACAAACTCCGTACGAGTAAGTCTGTCGATTAGATCGTAGTGTCTGCAGCCTGCTTCGCTTTACATCAGCTTCGGCTTATCGCCTCAGCTAT
>JAURHZ010000177.1 GCA_030833025.1 Armatimonadota bacterium | reverse complement strand
GTTGCGTGGAGGTCATGGACATGGACGGGATGATCGATGGCCTCAAATCCTAGCGGATCGGTTCCACCAAAGGACATCCCGCCACGAACGCCGCCTCCGGCCATCCAGACCGTAAAGCCTTTGTTGTTGTGGTCACGGCCATCTCCATTTTGCGCCGTTGGAGTTCGTCCAAACTCTCCCGCCCAGACGACCAGTGTGGAGTCAAGCAATCCTCTGGCTGCAAGATCGGCGAGTAAGCCCGCAATCGGTTTATCCACCGCCGCACAGTTACGGGGGAGGTCATTGGCAAGATTTGCGTGCTGGTCCCAGTTCACATTTGGCGTGACTTCAACGAAACGCACTCCCGCCTCAACCGCACGCCGCGCCATCAGACACTGACGTCCAAAGTCATCGGACACAGTTGTCCCAATGCCGTACGTACTTTGCACTGCAGCTGGCTCACTGTCGATATTCATCACGGTGGGAAGATCTGCCTGCATCCGGAATGCCAGCTCATAGCTGGTGATCGCTGCGTTCACCTGCTCCAAGTGTGGCGTGGTTGCAAGCGCTTCCGCGTGCAGCTTCTGGATGAAATCAAGCTGCTGACGCTGTGATTCGGGCTTCAGGAGCGGGCTTGCAATGTAATCTGCTTTGCTTGTAGCAATCGGTTGGTTTCCCTTACCGATGGACATCCCCTGGTAAATGGCTGGGAGGAATGCTGAGCCATAGTTTTGTGCACCGCCATTGCCTGCCGGCGGCTTAATGCTTAGGAAGCCCGGCAGATTTTGGTTTTCCGTACCAAGGCCATAGAGTGTCCATGCACCAATACTTGGGCGTACAAACTGAAAACTCCCGGTGTGCATTTGGACAAAGGCTTGTGGGTGTGAGGGTTGATCCGTGTGCATACTGCGAATCAGACACATTTTGTCGGCATGCTTTCGCAGCTCCGGGAACAGTTGGCTAATCCACAATCCGCTGTCGCCACTTGGTTCAAAAGCCCATTTGGACTTCAGCAGCTTTGCTCCGCGGCCAAGGCGCCCTGGACCGGGCATCCCGTTGCGCTCTTCTAGCTCTGGCTTATAGTCAAATGTGTCGACATGGCTTGGTGCTCCGCGCATGCAGAGCCAGATTACATGCTTTGCCTTTGCAGGGAAATGTGGAGCCTTTGGCGCCAGTGGGTTTGTCTGCTTTACTGACACTTTCGTAGCTTGCGCAAGAGCATCAGCGGTCGCAAATGCGGAAAAGGCCAGCGTTCCAAACCCACCGGCAAGGCGGGTCAACAATGTTCGTCTAAGGATTTCATCTGACATTTGGGGCCTCTTTCTCTATCGAATGGTCCGAAACTCAACGGTAGCCATCAGGGACTGACAGAAAACTGTCCAACGCGCACGCTCAGCATTCCGTGCAACACGGCTATATACGCCACTGTTTGCCTGTGACTCCGGCACAAAGCTGTCTAAAAACGTCTTACTCGCCGCGACCTCGGATACCGTTGGCATCCGCCCAAGGATCAACCGGAATGCGCTCTCAATCCGTTCATCCTGCGTTCGGCTAGCCGCCGGAATCCGCGCCGTGGCTTTGATCGCTGCATCGATCACAAAAGGTGCATTCAGCAGGAACAGCGCCTGAGATGGAACGGTCGTCTCCTCACGGACGCCGGTCACCAGCGTTGGCTCCGCCATATCAAACACCGCAAGCGCATCAGGGAGGGAGTCACGCACAATCGGGAGGTAGATCGAGCGATACGGCATTGTCATCGTTTGTGGATCAAACGCCGGCCGCCGCGCGAACTGCCCCTCGACTTTGACCATCGGAGAGCCATCCGGCACCCGCAGGTCCAAATCCCCGCTCACTGCCAGAATATTGTCCCGGATGGCTTCGGCATCCATTCGGCGAACGCGCTGGTGTGAAAGCTGAATATTTTCCGGATCGCTCAGTGCTGCCTTCCCACTTGGGGTTGAATCCAGCTGGTAGGTCTTTGTGAGCATGATGTCTCGGATGAGACTCTTGATGTCCCAGCCGCTGTCCATAAACTTGATTGCCAAGTAATCGAGGAGCTCAGGGTGGTCAGGTCGCATCCCGGTCACACCAAAGTTGTCGCAGCTCGCAACCAGCCCGCGGCCGAACAGGTAGTGCCAAACACGGTTGACAAACACCCGGGCGGTTAGCGGATTCTCTTTGGAAGCCAGCCAGTCAGACACTTGGAGGCGTCCGCTTGTCGTTCTTGGAACCGCCGTATCAGTGGATGCACCCAAAAACGCAGGTATTCCACGGGGCACCACCTCTCCCGGTTGCGTCCTTTCGCCACGCGCGTAAATCGGGGTGTCTTCTAGAATAACCTTTTCCGATGCGCCCATTGCGTAGGGCTTTAGACGACCGGATGCATCGTAGCGACTGAGCTGGTGCTCAAGTACTCCGATACGAGACTGCAATACGACTAGCCCACCATTACCTGCAGTGCGGTTACGGCGCTGGGCCTGAATCAGCTCATCCCGCTGCTGGACAAGCGCTGAAAGCTGGTTCGTCAGTAAGCGCTGCTCAAATGGCGTTAGGCCTGCTGGGCGGTAGACAGATGCATCTCGCGGTAGCGCAATGCCATCTGAGCCCTGTCGCTGCTGGTTAGTCGGCGCGGATGCGGTATGCGTCTCGGTGCTAAGGAAAATTCCAGCCAGCTGATAGTAGGCTCGCTGGGAAATTGGATCCGTTTTGTGGTCATGGCACCGGGCACACGCGACTGTAAGACCCAGAATCCCTTGCCCGATGGCATCGATTTGTTCATCGGCGACATCGAGGCGGAACTGTCTAGTATTCCGCTCTGTGTGTGACTTTGCACCGATGGCGAGGTAGCCGGTTGCGATGGTTTGGGTTGCGGAGAGTGCCGTCGATGCCGAAGGCAAGAGGTCGCCGGCGATTTGCTCGCGGATAAAGGTGTTGTATGGCTTGTTAATATTAAAGCTATCGATGACGTAGTCGCGGTAGCGCCAGGCCTCTGGATACGCAATGTTTGCATCTTTGCCGCTCGACTCCGCGTAGCGGGCGATATCTAGCCAGTGGCGACCCCAGCGCCGACCGTATTCCTGGCTTGCAAGGTAGGCATCGATCGCCTTACGGATGTCCGCTTGCGTTGGTTTGTCCGGAAAGGCATCCAGCTCGGATGCGGTTGGCATGATGCCGGTGATGTCCATCGCAATTCGGCGCAGGAGCAGCTTGCCACTCGCTGTCGGAGCTGCTTTTAGACCGTGACGTTTCTGTGCGACAGCGACAAAGTGGTCGATTGGCAGGGATGCCCACCCACCATTTGTTTCACTTGGCACGGGAGGGGCAATCGGTTTACGATAGGCCCATTCTTTTTGCTCTCTGGTTTCTGGAGTGACAACCACCTGCTGTGCGCCACGTGGATCAACGGCTCCGTTGCTAATCCAGAGCTCAAGTGCCTGTAGCTGCACATCGGTGAGCTTTTTTCCCGGCGGCATTTTGATGGTTGGATGGACGTGCCTAACGACATGCATCAGCAAGCTGTCTTTTGGCTTGCCTGGAACAATGAGGGGACCTTTACTGGAACCTGTCAGCAAGTCCATACGGGTGTCCATCGAGAGACCACCCTGCACAGACCCTGATTTGCGCGAATGACAAGGTAGACATTCTTTTGTCAGGATTGGTCGGATTTTCGCTTCAAAAAATGCGGTGTTGGTTCCGGATGTAGCCTTGGCTGGCGCTTTGGGAGGCGTTTGTATGGCAAGCCCCGCGCACGTGATGATGCTGCATCCAGCAATCAACGTAGTAATGCGTGTTTTAATCATCCGCTTTAAGCTCCTGATCGTCCTTTGGCCTTATAGACCATTAAGGCCTATGCCAAGGTTCAGTCTTTCCGTAGTTGGACTTTCCACACCTGCATTATCGGCTTTGAACTACGGGGTTCTTATGAAGGTTTAGATAAAGTTTTGCTGTTCCCTCGAACCCGTTTTGCATTGGTATAGGAATTGCAAGGTCAACTTGCATTCTTGGGACGACAGCGGGGAAAACGATGCAGCGCGAATCCACCATCACTGATAGAAACACACGAGCGAACATCTGGCAGCCAATCGGAGCGATTGGAGGTGCGGTTATCCTTGGGATTGTTTTACCGATGATTAAGGGGTGTCAGGAGCGCGCATTGCTTAGTCAGGAGCAGCAGGTAACGCCTGCGGTTTCCATGACCGATGCTTCGCCTGAGGTTGCATCCACAAAGCGCTAAAGCCTAAGGCTGCTGCTGTGTAAATGTACCGAGTTTCACGGGCAGGCGGATGGACTTTTCACTCCACGTTGCTGTGATCGTAGCCGGCTTCGTCGTATCAAGTGTTGCTGACCAGCGGTTTTCGGTCAGCGTTATGGGGATGTTACGGCCTGCGATTTCCAGCTGAAGCTTTGTTCCTGGAGTGGCTTCACCCGATATGCCTGTGGGATTAACTGCCGTGATTTCCACAAATGGCTCATGCTTCATGATGGAGCGGTGGTAGGCCGTCATTGCATCTACTTCACGCTGAGAGACCGTGAGGCCGCCTTGTGCAACGCACATCTCCCAAACCATTTTCCGAAGCTGGGCATCGGTCTTACCTTTGCCAAGGTCGGACCCATAAAATGACCCGCCGGGGCCGTGGCAGCGTACGCATGCTTTGTCGTAGAGGTTGATCGCGCCGCGTAGCGGTAAGACTTCCATTTTGGGCACTGCGTTTTGTTTCCCATTGGCTGGGGGACTTAGCAGTGAAAATGCGAGTGCCGCATAGGTTAATCCCCATGCGGCACTCTGTGGGTTACTTCTTTGCACCCGTGTAGCTGATTCGGTAAACGACGCCCGCTGCATCATCGGAGAACAGGATGGAACCATCCGGCGCTTCTGTGCAGTCTACTGGGCGACCCAGAGGCTTGTTGTCCTTATCGAGGCACTTCACGATAGGGAGGATTCCGTATGGCTTGCCCGTTTCCTTGTCGAAGAGAAGTCTGTCGACAGAATAGCCAGCACGCAGTGTTGTTCCGCCGCCGTTTCCATGGTGTGCGATGAAGGCATCCGCATAG
>JAURHZ010000176.1 GCA_030833025.1 Armatimonadota bacterium | reverse complement strand
TGCGCTTGGGTCGCTGATGCCACTAATGCGGCCGTGGTTGCAGCGAAGAGAGTACGGTAGATTTGCATTCAGTACTTTGTTGCCGCAGTGGCATTTGATGTTCCATCCGGGAGGGCTGGTCAGTGCATTTTCTCGCATTTTTTGTCGGATTGCTGATTTTTCAAGGACCGCAGCTTGGAAAGCCGATGTTTGTGTCACCTGATGTCTCGCGTAAGCTTGGACTGACATCGGCGCAACAGGAGCGTCTTACGGCGGTGGACGCAAAATATACTCCTGTCATTACAAAAATTGTAGCGAACCATCAGCCTAAGATTGCAAAGCTCACACGTGCGCTGAATGGCGAAAATGCGACATTTGCAAAGGAATTAACACCTGTACTAAAGCAGCGGGCGAATGCGGTAACAGAAATCTTGACGCCTCAGCAAAAGAAGATGTTGATTGAGATTGAGCGTTCTTCCAAGAAGGCGACAACACCAGCTCCCGGGAAGGCTGCTCAAAAATAGTTGAGTATGCCTGAAGTTGTTTTCGTTGAGACTGGAACTCAAGCGCTTTGAAACTGCGTAATCGCAGCATTGTTGTCGCGTTACATCTCATGTAATCCGTAAAACGAACCGATAACAGTTTTGTCGGATGGACGCTGAAATACGGTCCAGTGGTACACTTTGGTCGCTTGTGTCTCGGATTCATGGGGCACGGTGGACATGACCGAGTTGGCAGTTCATCACCGGATGCCCTGTCGCTCTAGATGAGGATAGTGACATGAAGAGATGGATGCTTGGCTTGGTAGCGGCTGCTACCGTTCTCGGTGTTGGTACGTACGCTCCTGTGAATGCACAGCAGCCACCTGCTGGTGGCCAAATGCAGGATCCACTGGGACTGTCTGCTGCACAAAAGACGAAGATGGAAGCGGTTCAGAAGAAGTTCCAACCACTTGCATTGAAGCTTCAGGCAAAGTATCAGCCAAAGATGCAAGCCATCATGAAGAAGTTCCAGGCTGAGGGCGAGAAGCTGGCCAAGGACAAGAGCCCAGCTGCACAGGCAAAGCAGAAAGAACTCTTTGCTAAGATGCAGAAGGAAATGAAGCCGATCCAGGATGCTGCGATGAAGGAAGCCGAGCCACTTCAGAAGGCTGCTGAGGCAGAGATGAACAAGATTTTGACGAAGGATCAGCAAGCAAAGCTCAAGGCTTTGATGGCGATGCAGCGTCAGGGTGGTGCTGGTGGTCCAGGCGGCGCACCACGTCAGTAAGCGGTTTTACTGTTTAGACATAAGAAAACCACCTCCCGGGTTCGGGGGGTGGTTTTTTTCGTGAGACATAAAAAAGCCCTCTGTTTACCAGAGGGCATTTCACTTAAGCATTTTGATAGGTGAGCGCTGCACCGACCAACCCCGCAAATAACGGGTGGGCCCGATCAGGACGTGACTTGAATTCCGGGTGGAACTGGCAGGCGATAAAGTACGGATGCCCTTCCACTTCGACAATTTCAACCAAGTCTTTGTCAGGATTCACACCGCTGCAGCGAAGTCCCGCAGCCGTGAGTTGCTCACGGTAAGCGTTATTGAATTCGTAGCGGTGACGATGACGCTCTGCAATGTCGGTTGCTCCATAAACACTGTGTGCCAGAGTTCCCGGCAGTAGCGTACATGGCCATAAGCCAAGGCGCATGGTTGCACCCTTATCCGACACATCAGCCTGTTCGGTCATCAGATCGATGACAGGGTGGGGCGTTTCAGGGGATGTCTCTGTCGTGTTCGCACCGACTAGGCCACAGACATTACGGGCATATTCGATCACAGCCATTTGCATTCCGAGGCAGATACCAAGGAATGGTAGTCCGCTTTCGCGCGCAAGCTGCACCGCTGCAATCTTGCCCTCAATACCACGCGCCCCAAAGCCTGGGCAGACAACGAGGCCACTGCAACCATCGATGCGGTTCTTCGCATCAGCGACCGTGTCAATTTCCTCAGAGTCAATCCAACGCAAGCGCACTCTGGAGTCATGCAGAATTCCTGCATGGCCAAGGGACTCAGCGATGGAAATATAGGCATCCCCGTTTTGGATGTACTTACCCACGACGGCGATTTCGACATCTTTGGTTGGATGCACGATGCGCTCGACAATTTCCCTCCACGTGGATGTACGTGGCTCGGTAACTGGGAGCCCAAGGCGCCTAACGACGAGGTCGGAAAAGCCTTCCTCTTCAAACACCAATGGAATTTCGTAAATGGTGTCGGCATCACGCGCTTCAATCACCGCATCGGCATCGACATCACAGAAGAGAGCAATCTTCTCCTTCTGCTCTTTGTTGATAGGGCGACCCGTACGACAAACCAACACATCAGGGGCAATCCCAACTTCGCGCAGACGCATCACAGAGTGCTGTGTCGGCTTGGTCTTAACCTCACCCCATGGGCCAACGGCTGGAATAAGCGTGACGTGTATGTAGAGGACGTTTCCACTGCCAGCATCGCGCTTCATTTGGCGAATCGCTTCAAGGAATGGCAAGCCCTCGATGTCGCCCACAGTCCCGCCAACCTCTGCCAGAACAATGTCAGCATCGGTGGACTTACCTAAACCGATAATTCTGTCTTTAATCTCATTGGTGACATGGGGATGACCTGAACGGTGCCACCGAGATAATCGCCGCGGCGTTCCTTCTGGATGACTGCGCCGTAGACAGATCCGGTTGTGACGGATGCTTCACGCGTCAGCTCGATATCAACAAAGCGCTCATAGTGCCCTAGGTCGAGATCGGTTTCCGCACCATCATCCGTGACGAAACATTCACCATGCTGGTACGGATTCATCGTTCCAGCATCTACATTGATGTACGGATCCAGCTTCAGCATCGCGACTTTGAAGCCACGGTTTCTGAGCAGGCGTCCCAGCGATGCGGAGGTGATTCCCTTACCGATTGAGCTGACGACACCACCAGTGACGAAGAGATAGCGGACCTGTTTGGCGGTGGTCCCGCCGGTTGCCGATTGAGGCGTGGGGGAGGGCATAACGCCGTTTACTATATCACGCACAAATGCGGTGGAAGGACTGACTATTCGACATCCGGGTACTGCTCATGCAGGTGAACCGGTGTGACTTTCTTCCCACCGGATGCTTTGAGATTGAGGACTTCCACAAAGACCGAAAAGGCCATCGCAAAGTAGACATAGCCTTTAGGGATATGAAAATGAAAGCCTTCTGCAACGAGTGTGGTACCGATTAACATGAGGAACGAGAGCGCGAGCATTTTGACCGTCGGATGCCGCTCGACAAAGCCAGCAACCGGCCGTACCGTGGCCGCCATGATGATAGTCGAAATGATGACCGCGATCATCATCACCATCACCTGCTCGGGTGGGATAATCCCGATTGCGGTGACAATAGAGTCGAGACTGAAGACCAGGTTGATCACCATGATCTGGACCATCACCGCAGAGAATTTCGCTCCTGCCTTGCCAGTCGATGCTCCTGGCGCATGCTCATCCTCGCCCTCGAGCTTTCCGTGAATCTCGTGTGTGGCTTTGTAGATCAGAAAAACCCCACCGACCAGTACCACTAAGTCCTGGAGGGAGAGGCCGATTCCCTTGCCATGGCCTCCGTGTCCCGGATCTGTGATGAAGGGAATCGTGAAGAGGGGATCCTTCATCGCAAGAACAAGCGGAATCGCAAGGAGCAACACAAGGCGCGGGATCACTGCGAGCGTCATGCCAAGCTTTTGCCCGCGTGGTTGGTCTTCCTTTGGCAACTTCCCGGAGAGGATTGTCAAGAAAACGATGTTGTCGATGCCAAGTACAATCTCAAGCGCGACCAGTGTGACGAGGCCAATCCACGCGGATGGCTGACTCATCCAGCTGAAGTTGACTAATCCGGACATATTCATTGCGTCATTATTATCTCATGACAAAAGCGGGCAACATTGCAGCACAGTCTGTGCGTTATGCATAGGTAAAGGTAAGTATCGGGCCACGCTTCACCGTGTATGGAGTGCCACTTGGCTTCAGACCGTAGTACTCCAGCGCTGCTAGAATACGTTCCGCACCATATCCAACCTCGTGCGGTGCATGGCAATCTGATCCAAATGTCAGCGGAACCCGACGTGAAACCAGCTCAGCCAAGAGATGGTGGTTTGGAAATGGGTCATCCGCGTGTGGACGCTTTCGGTAGCCGCTCGAGTTTAGCTCCACCACACAGCCGCTTTCTTTAATGGCCGTCGCGACCATCGGGTACAAGCTTCCCGCAAGCGAAGGATCTATTGGTGGTCCGTAAGCCTCCACCGCCGTAAGGTGTGACAGAATATCAAAAAGCCCACTCGCCGCCGCTCGGCACAGCTCTTCGTAGTAAGCCGTGTAGACATCGGATGCATCCTCGTTGTCCCAGCGCGTCCGTGCAAATATCGACCGGCCCAAAATATAGTGGACACTTCCGAGGACATAGTCGAACGGATGACTGTCCAGAATCTGCTTAAGGTCATCCGTGCGCCCTGGAATCCAGTCGGCCTCAAGACCCACCTTGATATCCATACGCCCCGCGTAGTTTTCACGCTCCATCTGGGCCTCGGCCACATAACCGGTGACAGAGCTACAAGCCATCTGCGTTTGTGGCTGCGCATGGTCGCCATCTAGCCAGTACGCCGGACCATGGTCGCTGATGCCAAAGGTTGTCATCCCGAGCGCGAGAGCCGCTTCGCAGTAGTCGTGAATCGTCCCGACGGCGTGCCCGCAGCGGTGATGGTGTGTGTGGTAATCAAATCCAAGCATCGGCCTTGTCCAATCCTCCCCCGCGGTGTTATGAATGGTGTAACTATGAAGATTCTACTACTTGGCGGAACGGGATTGATATCGACGGCAATTACGAAGGCGCTGGTTGCACGCGGGGATGAAGTTGTCCTCCACAACCGCGGGCGGACTCCGCATCGCTTTGCAGACAGCCCCAATGTCCGTGTGATCACCGGAGATCGTAAGGATAAAGCTACATTCGAGGCTGCATTCGAAGGTGAAACCTTTGATGTTGTTGTTGACATGATCGCCTATCACATCGATGACACACAGTCGGCACTACGTGCGCTTGCTG